>NZ_PIBO01000128.1:0-219 GCF_002806725.1 Raoultella sp. T31 | reverse complement strand
TTGCTACAGAATATAAGTCGCTGACCCATTATACAAAAGGTACGCAGTCACCCCACCCCAAAGCACTCACCGCTTGTTTTTTGTGTTGGGCGTCGCTAAAGACGCTCCGCCACCGCGATGCTGCTTTGCAGGGCCTTCAACACCAGAGAATGCTTTGGTGGTGGGGCTCCCACTGCTTGTACGTACACGGTTTCAGGTTCTTTTTCACTCCCCTCGCCG
>NZ_PIBO01000127.1:0-220 GCF_002806725.1 Raoultella sp. T31 | reverse complement strand
CCCCTGTTACCGCCGTGAAAGGGCGGTGTCCTGGGCCTCTAGACGAAGGGGACACAAAAATTGCCTGTCACTCGTTGAGTGACATTTTTGTGTAGGGTGAGCTTTCATTAATAGAAAGCGAGCGGCCTTATTCAGCCTCACTCCCAACGCGTAAACGCCTTGCTATTTACTTTTCATCAGACAATCTGTGTGAGCACTACAAAGGCAGGTTCTTCAGGTA
>NZ_PIBO01000126.1:0-221 GCF_002806725.1 Raoultella sp. T31 | reverse complement strand
GCGCAGCGCCGCCGGGCAGCACACCAGCTGTGCGCTTTTGTGGTCATACAGCTCGACCTTCCCCCCGTAGGCCCGCGCAAGCGCAGCGCCGCCGGGCAGCACACCAGCTGTGCGCTTTTGTGGTCATACAGCTCGACCTTCCCCCCGTAGGCCCGCGCAAGCGCAGCGCCGCCGGGCAGCACACCAGCTGTGCGCTTTTGTGGTCATACAGCTCGGCCTTC
>NZ_PIBO01000125.1:0-224 GCF_002806725.1 Raoultella sp. T31 | reverse complement strand
GGCCGGGTAAGGCAACGCCGCCACCCGGCACCCGGACCACGAGGCCAGATGAGTCGCGTTCGAACACAGCACCGTAGGCCGGGTAAGGCGAAGCCGCCACCCGGCGTCAGGACCACAAGGCCAGATGAGTCGCGTTCGAACACAGTACCGTAGGCCGGGTAAGGCAACGCCGCCACCCGGCACCAGGACCACAAGGCCAGATGAGTCGCGTTCGAACACAGCAC
>NZ_PIBO01000124.1:0-241 GCF_002806725.1 Raoultella sp. T31 | reverse complement strand
TCGCTGTAGGCCGGATAAGCGCAGCGCCATCCGGCAATGCCTCACCGCCAGACCGCATTTCCCGCCACCGGGACGAGTCCCACCGACGAGAATCGTTGTCATTTTGTCGGTCGGGTAAACTCCGTGCCAACCGAAAAAAATGCCCGGTGGCGCTGACGCTTACCGGGCCTGTGGGTATCGCTGTAGTCGCTGTAGGCCGGATAAGCGCAGCGCCATCCGGCAATGCCTCACCGCCAGACCG
>NZ_PIBO01000123.1:0-243 GCF_002806725.1 Raoultella sp. T31 | reverse complement strand
AAACAATTTCGAGGATATCAGAATGAAAAAAGTATTAGCTCTGGTCGTTGCCGCTGCTATGGGTCTGTCTTCTGCTGCTTTCGCTGCTGACGCAGTAAGCACCACTCAGGCTCCGGCTGCTGCAACTCACAGCACCACTGCCAAAACCGTGCATCATAAGAAACAGCACAAAACCGCTGCTAAACCGGCCGCTGAACAGAAAGCCCAGGCTGCGAAAAAACACCACAAAGCCGCTGCTAAACC
>NZ_PIBO01000122.1:0-253 GCF_002806725.1 Raoultella sp. T31 | reverse complement strand
ACCCGGCCTACGGTTCGTGTACGTTGCAGGACGGGTGAGCTGTGTTATCCCGAAACCCACCCGTACGGGATGTTTGTGCTGGCCGATGCGGCGTAACTGACGCCGGGTGGCGGCTTCGCCTTACCCGGCCTACGGTTCGTGTACGTTGCAGGACGGGTGAGCTGTGTTATCCCGAAATCCACCCGTACGGGATGTTTGTGCTGGCCGATGCGGCGTAACTGACGCCGGGTGGCGGCTTCGCCTTACCCGGCCT
>NZ_PIBO01000121.1:0-253 GCF_002806725.1 Raoultella sp. T31 | reverse complement strand
ACCCGGCCTACGGTTCGTGTACGTTGCAGGACGGGTGAGCTGTGTTATCCCGAAATTCATCTGTACGGGATGTTTGTGCTGGCGGATGCGGTGTAACTGACGCCGGGTGGCGGCTTCGCCTTACCCGGCCTACGGTTCGTGTACGTTGCAGGACGGGTGAGCTGTGTTATCCCGAAATTCATCTGTACGGGATGTTTATGCTGGCGGATGCGGTGTAACTGACGCCGGGTGGCGGCTTCGCCTTACCCGGCCT
>NZ_PIBO01000120.1:0-253 GCF_002806725.1 Raoultella sp. T31 | reverse complement strand
CCAGACACCGCACCCACGTAGCCCCGGTAAGCGCAGCGCCACCGGGGAGCAAACGGCGCCAGTGCCACAGGCCCGCCCGCAGGCAATGCGCCAGGCGATCAAGCCAGACATCGCACCCACGTAGCCCCGGTAAGCACAGCGCCACCGGGGAGCAAACGATGCCAGTGCCACAGGCCCCCCGCGGGCAATATGCCAGGCGATAAAGCCAGACACCGCACCCACGTAGCCCCGGTAAGCGCAGCGCCACCGGGGA
>NZ_PIBO01000119.1:0-255 GCF_002806725.1 Raoultella sp. T31 | reverse complement strand
CTTTGTTCACGCCGCTGTCGTTGGTGTGGCTCAACAGCAGGCCGCCCTGCCAGGCGTTAAGGCGGGCATCGTTATCCACCGCTTTGGAATCAAAACCGTAGTTAGCATAGACCTCGACATCGATCGGGCCGGCTTTCATATTGTGAATTTTCGAGGTCAGCGCGTAGTGGCCGCTGTCGCCGGTATCAGACCCGCCGGTACAGGTAATGCGCGAGGGGTTAGATTCATCCCCCATTACTTCCGGGCTACAGGATT
>NZ_PIBO01000011.1:0-134813 GCF_002806725.1 Raoultella sp. T31 | reverse complement strand
CCCCGGTGGCGCTGCGCTTACCGGGGCTACAGGGTATTGTGGTAGCCCGGGTAAGACGCAAGCCGCAACCCGGGATGTTCCCCCGGTGGCGCTACGCTTACCGGGGCTACAGGGTGTGTAGCCCGGGTCAGGCGTAAGCCGCGACCCGGGATGCTCCTCCGGTTGCGCAGCGCTTACCGGGGCTACGAGGTGTGGTAGCCCGGGTCAGGCGTAAGCCGCGACCCGGGATGTTCCCCCGGTAGCGCTGCGCTTACCGGGGCTACGAGGTGTGGTCACCCGGGTAAGGCCTAAGCCGCGACCCGGGGAGGACTGGCGAGAGAAGGTCAGATAAACAGGGCGGTGATGGATGCGCTGCCCAACGAATGAAAATGGACGTTAAAACCAACCACCGCGCCGCTTGCCCCTTCATCGACATCAATCTTCTCGACATCCAGCGCGTGCACCGTAAAGATGTAGCGATGGCTTTCCCCTTTTGGCGGCGCCGCGCCGCCGTAGCTGGGCACGCCGAAATCGGTGCGGGTCTCGATTGCGCTGGCCGGCAGCGGAGTCAGACCGGAGCCTGCGCCCTGCGGCAGTTCGCGCGTTTCCGCCGGCAGATTGGCGACCAGCCAGTGCCACCAGCCGGATCCGGTGGGCGCATCGGGATCGTAACAGGTCACGACAAAGCTTTTCGTCCCGTCAGGCACCTCATCCCACGCCAGATGCGGCGAGATATTATCGCCATCGTAGCCCATGCCGTTAAAAACATGGCGGTGGGGCAATTTCCCGCCATCCTGCAGATCGTGACTGATTACTTTCATGACGTCTCCTCTGGGATAATCGACTGATTAACAAAGAAGTGTAGTCCTGTTGACGGCCAGTTTCCGCTGCTTATTCGCGAAAAAATGTTTCGTTGAGCACCGCCGCGTTAACCGCCTCGGTCAGGCGCGTCAGCTGCTGCGGGGTAATCACGTACGGCGGCATCAGGTAAATCAGGCGGCCGAACGGGCGAATCCATACCCCCTGTTCGACGAAGAAGCGTTGTAGCGCGGCCATATTGACCGGACGGCACGTTTCCACCACGCCGATGGCGCCGAGCACGCGGACATCGGCGACCAGCGGGGATTCCCGGGGCGGAGCCAGCTCGACATTAAGCTGCGCTTCAATCGCGGCGACCTGGCCTTGCCATTCGCCGCTTTCCAGCAGCCGCAGGCTTTCTGCCGCCACCGCGCAGGCCAGCGGGTTGCCCATAAAGGTCGGGCCATGCATAAAGCAGCCGGCTTCGCCGTTGCTGATGGTCTCGGCGACCGGTCGGGTGGTGAGGGTCGCTGACAGCGTCATGGTGCCGCCGGTCAGCGCTTTGCCGAGACATAAAATATCCGGGGCGATGCCCGCGTGTTCGCAGGCAAACAGCTTGCCGGTCCGGCCAAATCCGGTGGCAATCTCATCGGCAATCAACAGAATGCCCTCACGATCGCACATCTTGCGAATGCGCTTCAGCCACTCAGGATGATACATCCTCATGCCGCCTGCGCCCTGTACGACCGGCTCAAGAATCACCGCCGCGATCTCATCGCGATGGGCTGCCATCAGGCGGGCAAACGGCACCAGATCCCGTTCATCCCATTCGCCGCCGAAGCGGCTTTGCGGCGCCGGGGCGAACAGGTTATCCGGCAAATAGCCCTGCCACAGACTGTGCATGGAGTTATCCGGATCGCAGACTGACATCGCGCCAAAGGTATCGCCGTGGTAGCCGTTGCGGAAGGTGAGAAAACGCCGACGCGGTTCGCCTTTGGCCTGCCAGTACTGCAGGGCCATTTTCATCGCCACTTCCACCGCCACCGAACCCGAGTCGGCGAGGAATACGCACTCCAGCGACTCCGGGGTCATTGCCACCAGCTGGCGGCACAGCGCCACCGCCGAAGGGTGGGTGATACCGCCAAACATCACGTGCGACATCTGCTCAATCTGCGCTTTCATCGCCGCATTTAAACGCGGGTGGTTGTAGCCGTGGATTGCCGCCCACCATGAAGACATCCCGTCGATCAGCTGCTCGCCGCTGGCGAGAGACAGCTCGCAGCCGTGGGCGGCAACCACCGGATACACCGGCAGAGGAGAGGTCATGGAAGTGTAGGGGTGCCAGATGTGGCGCCGATCGAAGGCGAGATCGTCCGTTGTCATAAGTGACTTGTAAACCATTTTGAAAACATTTAGGTTTACGAGTATAAACCGAACCAACAATTAACAAAACCCTTTGGAGAGGCCAATGGCTCACCACGCACGCTGGACAATGTCGCAAGTTACCGAGTTGTTTAATAAACCATTGTTAGATCTGCTGTTCGAAGCCCAGCAGATCCATCGCCAGCACTTTGACCCACGCCAGGTGCAGGTCAGCACGCTGCTGTCGATTAAAACCGGCGCCTGCCCGGAAGACTGTAAATATTGCCCGCAGAGCGCGCGCTACAAAACCGGCCTCGAGTCAGAGCGTCTGATGGAAGTGGAGCAGGTGCTGGAGTCCGCGCGCCAGGCAAAAAATGCCGGTTCCACCCGTTTCTGCATGGGGGCGGCGTGGAAGAACCCCAACGATCGCGATATGCCGTACCTTGAGCAGATGGTGAAAGGCGTTAAGGAACTGGGACTGGAGTCTTGCATGACCCTCGGGACCTTAACCGATAGCCAGGCGCAGCGCCTCGCGGGAGCCGGGCTGGACTACTACAACCACAACCTCGATACCTCGCCGGAATTTTACGGCAACATCATCACCACCCGCACCTATCAGGAGCGTCTGGACACCCTCGACAAAGTGCGCGACGCCGGGATTAAAGTGTGTTCGGGCGGCATCGTCGGCTTAGGCGAAACCGAGAAAGATCGCGCCGGCCTGCTGCTACAGCTGGCTAACCTGCCGACGCCGCCGGAGAGCGTACCAATCAACATGCTGGTTAAGGTGAAAGGTACGCCGCTGGCCGATAACGACGATGTCGACGCCTTTGATTTTATCCGCACCATTGCGGTGGCGCGCATCATGATGCCGACCTCGTACGTGCGTCTTTCCGCTGGCCGCGAGCAGATGAATGAACAGACCCAGGCGATGTGTTTTATGGCCGGGGCGAACTCGATTTTCTACGGTTGCAAGCTGTTGACCACGCCGAACCCGGAAGAGGACAAAGACCTGCAGTTGTTCCGCAAGCTGGGGCTTAACCCGCAGCAGACGGCGGTGCTGGAAGGCGATAACGAGCAGCAGCAGCGTCTGGAACATGCGTTGAATAACCCCGATACCGAGGAATACTACAACGCGGCGGTGATATGAGCTGGTCGCAACGCATCGACCAGGCGCTGAGCGAGCGGCGGCAGGCGGATGCCTTTCGCCGCCGCCAGCCGGTGGCGCAGGGGGCCGGGCGTTGGCTCATCCGCGAAGGTCAGCGCTGGCTGAATTTCTCCAGCAACGATTATCTTGGGCTGAGCCAGCATCCGCAGATTATCGCCGCCTGGCAGCTGGGGGCGGCGCGTTACGGCGTGGGCTCCGGCGGCTCCGGTCACGTCAGCGGTTACAGCGAGGCGCATCGTGAGCTGGAAGAGAGCCTGGCGGACTGGCTGGGGTATCCGCGCGCGCTGCTGTTTATTTCCGGGTTTGCCGCTAACCAGGCGCTGATTGCCGCCCTGCTCGCCAGGGACGATCGCATCGTCGCGGACCGGCTGAGCCACGCTTCGCTGCTTGAGGCGGCCAGCCTGAGCCCGGCGCAGCTCCGGCGCTTTGCGCACAATGATGTGCAGCAACTGGACACCCTGCTGGCCAAACCGCTGGCGGGTCAGCAACTGGTGGTGACGGAAGGGGTCTTCAGCATGGATGGCGACAGCGCCCCGCTCAGCGCCATCAGCCGAACCACCCGGGCCGCCGGCGGCTGGCTGCTGGTGGATGATGCGCACGGCATTGGCGCAGTGGGTGAAGAGGGGCGCGGCAGTTGCCATGCGCAGAACGTGCGTCCTGAGCTGCTGGTGGTGACCTTTGGTAAAGCCTTTGGCGTCAGCGGCGCGGCGGTTTTGTGTGACGAGGCGCTGGCGGATTATCTGCTGCAGTTTGCCCGCCATCTGATTTACAGCACCGCCATGCCGCCAGCCCAGGCGGTTGCGCTGAGCGCCGCGCTGGCGGTGATCCGCAGCGATGACGGCCAGCAGCGGCGGGAAAAACTGGCCAGCCGCGTGGCGCAATTTCGCGACGGTATGGCCGGCTTTCCGGGGGAACTGAGCGCCTCGCACAGCGCGATTCAGCCGCTGATCGTCGGCGACAATACGCGGGTGTTGCAGCTGGCGGCGCGCCTGCGTGAGCAGGGCTGCTGGGCAACGGCCATTCGTCCGCCGACGGTGCCGGCAGGCAGCGCGCGGCTGCGCCTGACGCTGACCGCGGCCCATGAGCCGACTGATATTACCCGTCTGCTGGAGGTGCTGCATGGCGGCGGTGAATAAACGGGCGGTGGCCGCGGCCTTTGGTCGGGCGGCCAGCCACTATTCGCAACACGACGCGTTGCAGCGTTACAGCGCCGAACTGCTGCTGCGCCAGCTCCAGGGCCGCACCTTTTCAGCGGTGCTGGACGCTGGCTGCGGGCCCGGCAGCATGAGCCGCTACTGGCGCGATGCTGGCAGTGATGTGACGGCGCTGGATCTGTCGGTTGAGATGCTGGCCCAGGCGCAGCGCGACGAGTGCGCGCAGCGTTACCTCGAAGGGGATATTGAGTCGCTGCCGCTGGCCGATGCCTGCGTCGATCTGGCGTGGAGCAATCTGGCGGTGCAGTGGTGCGAGAGTCTGTCCGGCGCGCTCGATGAGCTGTGCCGGGTGGTGCGCCCCGGCGGTCGGGTGGCATTCACCACCTTGCTGGCCGACTCGCTGCCCGAACTGAATCAGGCCTGGCGCGCCATTGATGCGCATCCCCATGCCAACCGTTTTCTCAGCGAACAGGCGGTGCGCGAAGCGCTGGCCGGGCGGCGTGCCGTCGGCGAGGTTCACGCCGTCAGCCTGCCGTTTGCCGATGCCCTGAGCGCGATGCGTTCGCTCAAAGGGATTGGGGCAACACATTTGCATCAGGGGCGCAGCGCGGCGCCGTTGAGTCGGGGAAAACTGCGTCAGCTGCAGCTGGCCTGGCCAAAACAGCAGGGCCAGTGCCCGCTGACGTACCATCTTTTTACAGGAGTCATTGCACGTGACTAAACGTTTTTTCGTCACCGGAACCGACACTGAGGTCGGTAAGACGGTCGCCAGCTGCGCCCTGTTACAGGCGGCAAGGCTGGCGGGCCTGAAGAGCGCGGGCTATAAACCGGTGGCTTCCGGGAGTGAGCGGACGGCACACGGGCTGCGTAACGATGATGCGCTGGCGCTCCAGCGCAATAGCGCTGTGGCGCTGAGCTATGCGCAGGTCAACCCCTTTACCTTCGCCGAACCGACTTCACCGCATATCGCGAGCGCGGAGGAAGGACGGCCGATTCGCGGCGATGCGCTTTCTGCCGGGCTGCGAGAACTGGAGACGCTGGCGGAATGGGTGCTGGTCGAAGGGGCGGGGGGCTGGTTTACGCCGCTGTCCGCAACGCTGAGTTTTGCTGACTGGGTACGCGACGAACAGCTGCCGGTCATTCTGGTGGTCGGTATTAAGCTTGGCTGCATTAACCACGCGCTGCTGACGGCCCAGGCGGTACGTCAGGCCGGGCTGCCGCTGGTGGGCTGGATTGCAAACGATATCCAGCCGCCGGGTAAACGCCATGCGGAATATCTGGCGGCCCTCACCGATCGGCTTGCGGCCCCGTTGCTCGGCGAGATCCCGTGGCTGGCGGAGGCCTCGCAGCGTGAGGATCTCGGCCAGTACCTGGATCTCAGCGCGCTGGATCGGGCGTCATCCACTGCGCCAGCAGCGGTTCATCCAGCTGGATAACGCGGCCTTGCGCCACGTTGCGTCCGCGATGCAGCAGGCAAAAACGGTCTGCTACCCGGCGAATAAACGGCAGGTGCTGTTCCGCAAGCAGCACCGTTAAGCCGATGTCGCGGTTCAGACGCACCAGCAGGTCGCCCAGCTTATGCAAGAAGTGCTGTCCGCTGCCGCGCGAAGGCTCATCAAGAATCAGCAGTCGCGGCCGGACAACCAGCGCTCGCGCCAGCGCCAGCTGGTACTGGTCATCCTCTGACAGCATGGCGCCTTTATGCTGACGTCGTCCGTAGAGGTCCGGAAAAAAATCGTAAATTTCCCCTTTTACGGCGACGTCCGGATTCCCTCCGGCGGCCAGCGCAATATGCAGATTCTCCTCCACGCTCAACTGAGAAAAGATCCGCCGGTCCTGCGGGACATAGCCGATGCCAATAATCGAGCGTGAATGGGCGGAGAGCGGCGTGATATCACAAGGCGGCGAACCGGCCTCATGCCAGGTCATGCTGCCGCTGGCCACCGGGAGATGCCCGGTAATGCAGTTTACCAGCGTGGTTTTCCCCATCCCCTGCAGTCCCATCACGCAGGTGCACTCTCCCGGCTGAAGTTCAAGGTCGACATTCCATAGCGTGTGCTGATTTCCGTAGTACTGATTGACTGCGCGTAGACTCAACATAGACGTTTTCTCCTTTTTGGGGATTGCGGGCGATATGAAGATTCTGCAAATCTCTTGCCAGGAAAAAGATGTTTCGGTTTTTTCCCGTACCGACAGGTGTCGCAGGGTGGGGTGAAGGCGGGTCAGCGAGACGGTTGCACTCTCCCGGTGCTGAGGCCTATGAAAAATGGTGCAGAAAGCAACAAAAAGGCAGGTGCCCTTAGCTGATAAATATCAAAAATAATTCGATAATTTTTTTTAGGCGCCCGATTTTCACCGACGGTCGATTTGTGCGGGGTGGCTGAAGCCTTGGCCTGCAGACAGTTATCCACTATTCCTGTGGATAACCTTGTGCATTAGAGTTAGAGAACTTGCGGTAAGCTAGAGATTACGCGGCCTGCGGCTGAATTGGCGCTAAACCCGTCTTTTGTTTAATGTCATTAAATATCAATTAGTTAAATAAAAGCAATGGTTGTAAGGAAAGTGTCACCTGTTGCCATAAAAGATTCATCGCCTTGCTTGACAAATGTTAAATGACAAATTTTTTTGGGGATAACCCTACTGGCCGGCGAATTATTCTGCAGGATGGCCCATTTTTGCCCCAAAAAGACGCAAGTGCGGATGATTTCAGGTACAAACAGTAATTGAATACTGTTTGTATATCCAGTATTATTTATTGGCAAAAGTCAGCGTGAAGGGTAGAATTAAACACCTGCCGCAGTTAACCAGGCGCTTCATCCTTCTTCAGGGTCAGACATATGAGTAAAACGTTCACGCTGCATTCCGCATTCCGTCCTTCTGGCGACCAGCCGGAGGCTATCCGACGCCTGGAAGAGGGGCTGGAAGATGGTCTGGCGCATCAAACGCTGCTGGGGGTGACCGGGTCGGGCAAGACGTTCACCATTGCTAACATTATCGCCGATCTTCAGCGTCCGACGATGGTGCTGGCGCCGAATAAGACCCTGGCGGCGCAGTTGTACGGCGAAATGAAAGAGTTCTTCCCGGACAATGCGGTGGAGTATTTCGTCTCCTACTACGATTACTATCAGCCTGAAGCCTATGTGCCGAGCTCAGATACCTTCATCGAGAAAGACGCCTCGGTGAACGAGCATATCGAGCAGATGCGTCTGTCGGCGACCAAAGCGCTGCTTGAGCGGCGCGATGTGGTGGTGGTGGCCTCGGTATCGGCTATCTATGGTCTGGGCGACCCGGACCTTTACCTGAAGATGATGCTGCACCTGACCACCGGCATGCTGATCGACCAGCGGGCGATTTTGCGCCGCCTGGCGGAGTTGCAGTATACCCGTAACGATCAGGCCTTCCAGCGCGGCACCTTCCGCGTGCGCGGTGAAGTGATCGACGTCTTTCCGGCGGAATCCGACGATATTGCGCTGCGTATCGAACTGTTTGATGAAGAGGTTGAGCGGCTGTCGCTGTTTGACCCACTCACCGGTCAGGTTGAATCGACGATTCCCCGCTACACCATCTACCCGAAAACGCACTACGTGACGCCACGTGAGCGTATCGTGCAGGCGATGGAGGAGATTAAAGTCGAGCTGACCGACAGGCGGAAGACGCTGCTGGACAACAACAAGCTGCTCGAAGAGCAGCGGCTGTCCCAGCGGACGCAGTTTGACCTCGAAATGATGAACGAGCTGGGCTACTGCTCGGGTATCGAAAACTACTCGCGCTATCTTTCCGGGCGCGGGCCGGGCGAACCGCCGCCGACGCTGTTTGACTACCTGCCGGCAGACGGTTTGCTGGTGATTGACGAATCCCACGTCACCATTCCGCAAATCGGCGGCATGTACCGCGGCGACCGGGCGCGTAAAGAGACGTTGGTGGAGTACGGCTTCCGTCTGCCGTCGGCGCTGGACAACCGCCCGCTGAAGTTCGAAGAGTTTGAAGCGCTGGCGCCGCAGACCATTTACGTCTCGGCGACGCCGGGTCCTTATGAGCTGGATAAATCCGGTGATGAGGTGGTCGATCAGGTAGTCCGTCCGACCGGGCTGCTTGACCCGCTGATTGAAGTGCGTCCGGTCGCGACTCAGGTCGATGACCTGCTGTCGGAAATTCGCCTCCGCGTGGCCATTAACGAGCGCGTGCTGGTCACCACTTTGACTAAACGGATGGCGGAAGATTTAACCGAATATCTTGAAGAGCACGGCGAGCGCGTGCGCTACCTGCACTCCGATATCGATACCGTCGAGCGTATGGAGATAATCCGCGACCTGCGGCTGGGCGAGTTCGATGTTCTGGTCGGTATCAACCTGCTGCGTGAAGGGCTGGATATGCCGGAAGTGTCGCTGGTGGCGATTCTGGACGCCGATAAAGAGGGCTTCCTGCGTTCGGAGCGCTCGCTGATTCAGACCATTGGCCGCGCCGCGCGTAACATCAACGGTAAAGCGATTCTGTACGGCGATAAAATTACCGCTTCGATGGCGAAAGCCATCAGCGAGACCGAGCGTCGCCGTGAGAAGCAGCAGCGCTATAACGAAGAGCACGGCATTACCCCGCAGGGGCTGAATAAAAAAGTGGTCGATATTCTGCAGCTCGGCAGCAATCTGGCGAAGACCAAAGCCAAAGGGCGCGGAAAATCACGTTCGCCGGTTGAGGCGGATATACCGGAGGTGCTGCTGACGCCAAAAGCGCTACAGCAGAGAATCCACGAGCTGGAAGGGCAGATGATGCAACATGCGCAGAATCTGGAGTTCGAAGAGGCCGCGCAAATCCGCGACCAGCTGCATCAGCTGCGCGAGCTGTTTATCGCGGCATCCTGATCCGCAGCCCGCGATGCGCCGCCGCACGGAGCCCGTCAGTGTGTCGGGACGCTGATTTTTTGTTATTCCGCGCCGTTTTCGGGCTGGCTTAATGTCTGCTTAATATTGCCAGGCGACACTATCCCCATTCTGATAAGGATAGTGTCATGCAAAAATTAACCTTCCGTGAGTCTCTGGCCGTTATCTGCGCTTTTGGCGTGATTGTCGCTTTTTTCCATCAGTGGGTGCTGACTTTCTAACGCGAAGACTTAGGAAACAGAATCCAGCCCCGGACGCCGGGGCCCGGCTGGCGGTTATGTAAGAAGAACTGGGCCTCGTGCAGCTGAACGATGCGCGTCACAATACTTAATCCCAGGCCAATGCCCCCGTAGCGGCTGTCCATGCGGACAAAAGCTTTACTCAGCTCGCCGCTTTTCGCTTCATCAATCCCCGGACCTTCATCTTCCACGGCCATAACCGGCGTTGTACCGGCCTGTACGGCGATTTTTACCTTCGACCCCGCCGGGCTATAGCGATGTGCGTTCTCCACCAGATTACGCAGCACAACGCGCAGCAGGGTGGCATCGCCGGAGACAACAACATCCTTGTTGTCATCTCCGTCAGGGAAGGAGAGCTCCAGCGTTTGCTGGCGTTGTTCCAGCATGCTCTCCAGCTCACCGTGAATCGGCTCGACCACATCCTTTTTCAGCAGCACGCGCTGGTAGCTCCCGGCGGAGAATGACTGCCCGACGCGCGCCAGCTGCAGCAGCTGTGAGATGCTGTTGGTCATCTGATCCAGACGCTGGAGCAACTGACTCACCTCCACGTGGTGCACTTTCGCCATCAGCTCCAGATGCAGACGCAGTCCCGCAAGCGGGGTGCGCAGCTCGTGCGCGACGTCAGCGGTGAACAGCCGTTCGCGATCGAGGGTTAAGTTCAAGCGAGAAACCAGCTGATTAATCGCCGTCGTCACCGCCGTCACTTCCGGAACCGACTCCGTCAGCGTAATCGGCTGCAGGTTATCCGGCGTCCGGCTTTCAAGCTCAGTTTGCAGATTCGACAGCGGCCGGGTGATTTTTCTCACCGCCACCAGACTGATATACAGCGCCAGGCCGACGATCAGCAGGCTGGGTATTAGCAGGCTGGCGACCGCTTCGCGCACTTCGTGTTCGATGTGCTTCTGGTTGTTATGTCGGTCAATGGCGCTCTCCACCAGCAGCTGAATCTGCTCTTTGCTTTCGTGCCATAACCAGAAAACGCTGATCAACTGACAGACCACCAGAATAGCGCCGATTGTCAGCAGCAGGCGGTGACGCATGGTCCAGGTTTCGCTTGCGAACAGTGCCATAGCGTTATTCCGTTCCCGAATTATTCACCAGCATATAGCCAAACCCTCTGACGGTACGAATGCGGGCTTTGCCCACTTTTTCGCGCAGGTTATGGATATGAACCTCCAGCGTGTTGGTGGCGGGTTCATTGTCCCAGCTGTAGATATCGTTGTAGAGAATTTCACGGTGTACCGGGCTGCCCGCTTTCATCATCAGGCGAGAGAGCAGGGCGTACTCTTTCGGCGTCAGGTCCAGCGCCTCGCCGCCCAGCCACACCAGGCGACGGGTGATGTTCAGTCGCAGGTTGCCCACGGCCATTTCGTTGTCGCCCTGGTTGTTATGGCGGCGGAGCAGCGCGCGGATACGGGCGTTCAGCTCTTCCAGGGCGAAAGGTTTCACTAAATAGTCATCCGCGCCGGTATCGAGACCGCTGATGCGGTCTTCAACGGTATCGCGGGCGGTCAGGATCAGAACCGGCTGGCTGAATTTTTCCCGGCGCATTCGCGTCAGGAAGTGCAGGCCATCCTCATCCGGCAGGCCGAGATCGAGTACGATCAGGCTGTAATGGTTGCTGGCGAGGGACAAGGCGGCCTCGTGCGCAGTGGCGACGCCGTCACAGACGTATCCCTCGCTTTGCATTGCCAGGATCAGGCCTTGTAACAGGAGTGCGTCGTCTTCAATGACTAAGATTTTCATCTGGCGGTCTCGCTTCTGCACGGCGTTAAAATATCATCGGCTGCCTGGTACTCGTGGGTATTGACCCCAAGAAGTCCAAGCAAGGTGGAAAACAGATTATCCTGAGAGTAAGGGTCTGTTTTAGCTCTTTGTTGCAGACACTGGCTGGAAACGCCATAGCGCTGTTGATAATCCGGAGATAACCAGATTAGCATCGGCACGTGCTTTTGCGTTTCCGGGGCGATTGACCACGGCAGTCCGTGTAAATAGACGCCGTTTTCACCCAACGATTCACCGTGGTCGGAGAGGTAAACCAGGCTGGTGGTGAATTTATCCTGCTTCGACTGCAGTAATTTTATCGTCTTATCAACCATATAATCGATATACAGAATCGTATTATCGTAGGTGTTCGTCAGTTGCTGCTGGGTACAGCTCTGGATTTCGTTGGTATCGCAGGTTGGGGTGAATTTTTTGAATTCAGCAGGGTAGCGATTGTAATACGTCGGGCCGTGGCTACCGATGGTGTGCAGCACGATAATCCCGTCTTGTTGCAGATTGTCGATATAGTTCTCCAGATTATGGAACAGCACTTCATCGTAACATTCGCCATCGATGCACTGGCCGGTCAGGTTCAGGTCGGTCACGTTCTGATGCGGGACGCGATCGCAGGCGCCCTTACAGCCGCCGTCATTGTCGTTCCACAATACCCGAACCCCGGCGCGTTGCAGAATGTCGAGAACGCCTTCCTGATGGTGGGCCAGCTCTTCATCGTAATGCGCGCGCGGCATGTTGGAGAACATACAGGGTACCGACACCGCGGTGGCCGTGCCGCACGAGGTGGTGTTGGCAAAGTAGATGACATCATCTTGTTTGAGTCGCGGATTGGTCTCGCGTTCATAGCCGCCCAGCGAGAAATTTTGCGCGCGCGATGTCTCTCCCAGCACCAGGATGGTCAGATTTTTGCGCGGACCGCTGTGCATTTCGGGTTTTTGCACGGCATCTTCGCCAATTTTTACCAGCGGCAGGTTGTCCATCTGATTGTGCGCGTACCACGAGTTGATGGCGACGATGCTGTTCGAGGGGCTCAGGGATTTCACCAGCTCTTTGTTGTTGCGAAAGACCGAGGCGTAATCTTTATAAAACAGCGCCGCGACCAGAACGATCAGCAGGGCCGAGACGAGGATATTCAGCAGACGTACCGCGATGCTGCGCCACAGCGTTTTGGCTTTACTGATTTTTATCCACCAGGCCAGGGCGACCATCAGCACACCGGACAGTCCCAGCGTCAGCACCATTTTAACGGACATCAGGGCGAAGCTTTCCGCCGGCGTGGTATCCAGAATGTTGGTAATCATGGCGCGGTCGATGACGACCCCGAAGGTCCAGATAAAATACTGGGCCGAGGCGCTGAGCAAAATAAACAGACTAATAACGAGGCGGTCGAGCCTGAGGAAAGAGGCGAGCGTGGTGAGAATATTCATCACGCTGCAGGCAACCACCGGCATACTGAGGAATACCAGCCAGTTGTGCAGACCGTTTACCGGCAGCAGGGTGAACACCTGTCGATAAAACGCAAGATTGAGCAGCAGCCCGACATAGAGGGCAAAAATTATCAGATAAACCGTACGGCTCATGACCGGCCGACGTAAAGCGAATAACGACATAGCAACTATCCTGGGACTAAGATAGTTGCCATGGTGCCACTTTTATTTTAAGACAACCTTAACATTTTAATATAAAGGTCTGACGCGTCATTACCCGCTTCTTCTCGCTGGCCGCGAGCTAACCTAAGGTCTGGATAGCTTTTTCCAGCGCGTTGCGTAACAGCATCCGATCGTGGCGATAGGGGACATCCGCGGCATCCAGCGGGGTCTGAACGATCGCCCGGTTTTCCAGTCCGCTCGTATCGGTTTTCGGCCCAACGACGATGGCATCGATCACCCGCTTGCCAATATAGCGCTCCATAATCCCGACCCTGTCCGCCAGCGTCAGATTCGCTGCCGGGCTATGTTCTTTGCCGAGATTGTCGATAAAGACCATTGTCGCCGGCGTCCGGCGCAGAGCCTGCGCCATCTCATCGAGCAGCAGAATTGGCAGCAGGCTGGTGTAGAAACTTCCGGGCCCAATCAGGATTAAATCGGCTTCCGCGATGGCCTCTACCGCTTCGCGGGTGGCGGGCACCGGCGGAGTGAGCATCAGCTCCTTCGGGACACCTGGCAACTGGTCGATATTGACTTCGCCATAGACTTCATGACCTTCGTGGTCAATGGCCATCAGATCCACCGGTTGTTCCGACATCGGGATCAGGAATGCGTCCACTTTTAGCAGATTTCTGATTAAATTAATCGCCTCTAAAGGCCGCACGCTCAGGTGGTCGAGGGCCTTTAACATCAGATTTCCGAGGTTATGTCCGGAAAGTTCGCCATTACCGGCGAAACGGTACTCAAACATCGCCGAGGCAATGCTGGGTTCGGCGATCAGCTGGTTAAGGCAGTTGCGCATATCTCCCCAGGCTATACCGCCTTCGGAACGGCGAATTCGCCCCGTGGAACCGCCGTTATCGGTAGTCGTGACGATCCCGGTCAGACGTGAGCCGAGCGATGAGAGCGACGACATCACCCGGCCCAGACCGTGCCCCCCGCCAAGTGCCACGACGCGATCCAGATCGGCGAACGTACGAGTGCGCATACACATTCCTTATCTCTGTTGAACGGGCTCACAGTAACCGATCTACCCCTAAAAGACGATGCCCGGATCCTGACAAAATGACCGATATCAATGCAAAAGCCTGGTTTTTAGCTATTCTGTAACGAAAATGCACGATTGCCTCGATATATACATGATTATATAACGAAAGCGAAAATGGCGAAACAGTCGTTTCCGCGCTACTATCGGCATAACCAGTTAACACTCTAGCCTCTGTGCCTGTGTCGCAAGATATGGTGCTTTGGCCGTGACAGCTTCGCTTGTCACCAGGGCGCGGGAAGAAATGACCGCGTCTCCCGTATTTGGAAAGGTGTATATGGCTTCACAGCTTACCGATGCATTTGCGCGTAAGTTTTATTACTTGCGCCTGTCGATTACCGATGTGTGTAACTTTCGTTGCACCTACTGCCTGCCGGATGGCTACAAGCCCGGCGCCGTCACCAACAAAGGCTTTCTCAGCGTTGATGAAGTACGCCGGGTCACGCGCGCGTTTTCTGCGCTCGGCACCGAGAAGGTGCGCCTGACCGGCGGCGAACCCTCTTTGCGCCGCGACTTTGCCGATATCATCGCCGCCGTACGTGAAAACCGCGCGATTCGCCAGATAGCGGTCACCACCAATGGTTATCGCCTGGCGCGCGACGTCAGCCGGTGGCGTGATGCCGGACTGACGGCGATTAACGTCAGCGTTGACAGCCTTGATGCGCGCCAGTTTCACGCCATTACCGGGCAGGATAAATTTCACCAGGTGATGGACGGTATTGATGCCGCCTTTGCCGCCGGTTTTGAGAAGGTGAAGGTCAATACCGTGCTGATGCGCGATGTGAACCATCATCAGCTCGATACCTTCCTCGCGTGGATCCAACCCCGACGTATTCAGCTGCGTTTCATTGAGCTTATGGAAACCGGCGAGGGCAGCGACCTGTTCCGACGCCACCACATTTCCGGCATCGTGCTGCGCAATGAATTGCTGCGTCGCGGCTGGATTCACCAAATCAGCCAACGCAGCGACGGCCCGGCCCAGGTCTTTTGTCACCCGGACTACGCCGGGGAGATAGGCTTAATCATGCCGTACGAGAAGGATTTCTGCGCCAGCTGCAACCGTCTTCGTGTCTCCTCCGTAGGCAAACTGCATCTGTGTCTGTTCGGCGACGGCGGCGTGGAACTGCGCGACCTGCTTGTCGAGGACCAGCAGCAGGCGGCGCTGGAAGCGCGCATCTCCGCAGCATTAACCCAGAAAAAACAAACCCATTTCCTGCATCAGGGCAACACCGGTATTACGCAAAACCTGTCGTATATTGGCGGATAATTCATTCTAAAGGAGCGAACAGATGAGTCAGGCCAGCGCTGAGTTTACCCCGACCCGTATTGCTATTCTCACCGTCTCCAGCCGACGCGGCGAAGAGGATGATACCTCTGGTCACTGGCTGCGTGATGCGGCGCAGGAGGCGGGCCACCATATTGTCGATAAGGCGATAGTTAAAGAGAACCGCTACGACATCCGCGCCCGGGTCTCGGCGTGGATAGCCAGCGATGATGTGCAGGTGGTGCTGATCACCGGTGGAACCGGGTTTACCGATGGCGATCAGGCGCCGGAAGCGCTGCGGCCGCTGTTTGACCGTGAAGTCGAAGGGTTTGGTGAAGTTTTCCGCATGCTGTCCTTCGAAGAAATCGGCACATCGACGCTGCAATCCCGCGCCATTGCCGGCATGGCGAATCGCACGCTGATTTTTGCCATGCCGGGCTCAACCAAAGCCTGCCGCACCGCGTGGGAAAATATCATTGCCCCGCAGCTGGATGCCCGTACGCGGCCCTGTAACTTTATCTCTCATCTTAAGAAATAAGCGATGTCACAACTCACCCATATTAACGCCGCCGGCGAGGCGCACATGGTCGATGTTTCTGCCAAGGCCGAGACGGTACGCGAAGCCCGGGCTGAAGCCTATGTTGAAATGCGCCCGACGACGCTGGCGATGATCATCGACGGCAGTCACCACAAAGGCGATGTCTTCGCCACCGCTCGTATCGCCGGTATCCAGGCGGCAAAACGCACCTGGGAGCTGATCCCGCTGTGCCATCCGCTGATGCTGAGTAAAGTCGAAGTCAATTTGCAGGCTCAGCCGGAACACAACCGGGTACGCATCGAGTCGCTGTGCCGTCTGACCGGCAAAACCGGCGTGGAGATGGAAGCGCTGACCGCCGCCTCCGTGGCGGCGCTGACGATTTACGATATGTGCAAAGCGGTACAAAAAGATATGGTGATTGGCCCGGTGCGTCTGCTGGCGAAAAGCGGCGGCAAATCCGGGGATTTCAAGGCGGACGAGACGCATGATTAAGGTTCTGTTTTTTGCCCAGGTGCGCGAACTGGTTGGCACCGAATCCCTGACCCTCGAGGTCGATGCGCTGTCGACGGTCGAAACCGTGCGGTGTCAGCTTGCCGGTCGCAGCGAACGTTGGGCGCTGGCGCTGGAAGAGGGCAAGCTGCTGGCGGCGGTAAACCAGACGCTGACCCCCTTTGACCACCCGCTGGTGTCCGGCGACGAAGTGGCGTTCTTTCCGCCGGTTACGGGAGGTTAAATGACGCAGACTCGCATCATCGTCAGTCGCGATCGTTTTTGCGTCGGCGACGAATATCCGTGGCTGGCCGAGCGCGATGAAGACGGCGCGGTGGTCACGTTTACCGGGAAAGTACGTAATCATAATCTCGGGGACAGCGTGAAGGCGCTGACCCTCGAACACTATCCGGGAATGACGGAGAAATCGCTGGCGGAAATCGTTGAGCTGGCGCGGGAACGCTGGCCGCTCGGCCGGGTGACGGTGATTCACCGCATCGGCGAAATGTGGCCTGGCGAAGAGATTGTGTTTGTTGGCGTGACCAGCGCGCACCGCAGCAGCGCGTTTGCCGCCGGGGAATTCATTATGGATTACCTGAAAACCCGCGCGCCGTTCTGGAAACGGGAAGCGACAGCGGAAGGCGAACGCTGGGTAGATGCGCGCGATAGCGATCGTCAGGCGGCAGAGCGCTGGTAGTGTGATACGCTTAATAAGATAAAACGTGTTAATCAGGAGACAGTCATGGACAGATTCCCTCGTTCAGATTCTATTGTTCAGGCGCGCGGCGGCCTGCAAACCTATATGGCCCAGGTGTACGGCTGGATGACGGTCGGGCTGCTGTTGACGGCATTCATTGCCTGGTTTGCCGCCAATACGCCGGCGGTCATGATGTTCGTCTTTTCCAGCAAAATAACCTTTTTTGGTTTAATTATCGCCCAGCTGGCGCTGGTCTTCGTGCTCTCTGGGATGGTGCAGCGCCTGAGCGCAGGGATGGCGACTACGCTGTTTATGCTCTATTCGGCGCTGACCGGACTGACGCTATCCAGCATCTTCCTTGTCTACACCTATTCGTCGATTGCCAGCACCTTTGTGGTCAGCGGCGGGATGTTTGGGATAATGAGCCTTTACGGCTATACCACGAAGCGCGATCTTAGCGGTTTCGGCAACATGCTGTTTATGGCCTTAATTGGTATTGTCCTGGCTTCGCTGGTCAACTTCTGGCTGAAGAGCGAAGCGCTGATGTGGGCAATTACCTATATCGGGGTGATCGTGTTTGTCGGCCTGACCGCTTACGACACGCAGAAGCTGAAAAATATCGGCGAGCAGATCGATACCCGTGACACCTCAACGCTGCGTAAGTACTCCATTCTCGGCGCGCTGACGCTGTATCTGGACTTTATCAACCTGTTCCTGATGCTGCTGCGTATTTTCGGCAACCGCCGTTAAGGCTTCGGGTCCCCGGGCTGTATCTGGCCCGGGGAGCGCAGATTATCTCCGGCCATCTCTCTTATCCGTCCGCCAGCTTACGCTGATTCTTTTCGCGTAACGTTTTCGCCCGACTCTCCAGCAGCAGATAGCCGACGGTAGCGATAAGCAGCGGCAAAAAGTAATACAGCGCGCGCCAGGCCAGCAGGGCGGCAATAATCTCGCCGCGGCTAATCGACCCGGTGGAAAGCATCGCGATAAAAACGGCTTCCAGCACGCCGATCCCGGCCGGAATATGCACAATGACGCCGGCAATACTGCTGACCAGCAGCACGCCCAGCACCAGGAAATAATCAACCTGCTGCGCCATCAGCAGCCAGATAATCGCGCCCATCACCATCCAGTTGGCCACCGAAAGCGCCATTTGCAGCAGAGCGAACCGCCATGACGGCAGTACCAGCCGTTGGCCTTTAAGAGTCAGATGGCGTCGGCGGGCGAATGCGCAGGCCCACAGATAAAGCGCGCTCATCGCCAGCAGCCCGCCGCCGATGAGCCGCAGCGTGCCCTGGCTGATATACCACTGCGCCGGTAGCGCCACCAGATTGGCGGTGAAAATGACGCCGCCCAGCAGAATAAAGCCCAGCCAGTTGGTGGTAATGCTCAATGAGAAAATACGGGTAATGGTCCCGCCGCTCAAACCCAGGCGCGAATAGAGGCGGTAGCGCATCCCGATACCGCCTACCCAGGTACTGAGGGTCAGATTAAAGGCGTAGCAGATAAACGACACCAGCATCACCTGCCGTTTAGCCAGTTTGTGTCCGCACCAGGCACGCCCCAGCAGATCGTAGCAGCCATAAATCAGGTAGCTTACTATCGTCAGCCCCATAGCGCCGAGCAGGACGGCACTATCATAGTGACGAATCACCTTCCATACCGCCGGCCAGTCCACCTTTTGCGCGTAAACCACCAGCAGAGCGGTGACGGCGAGGAGGAAAATGACGGTGAAGATCTTTTTCGCCATCCGCCTGCGAGGGGACGATTTTGCCATCAGGGTTTCACCTCCTGATTCGTCGCATCCAGCCGATCCTGAGTCTCAATTTCTGGCTGTACCGGCGGGCGCACCCGCGCCAGATGCGGCGTATGGGCAGGCAGCCAGCCTATCCATGCCGGGAAGTGACGCAGAAAGTGGAATGCCAGCACGCTCTTAGCCAAATTCCACCAGCTGCGCTTTGGCAGCATCGATTTGTCCACCTGCTGACAGTCCTCGGCGATCAGCCCGTTGAGGTTATCGCGCAAGGTCTGGTTAAACTGGCGATCGTGGATAATCAGGTTGGCTTCCAGATTTAATGACAGGCTGAGCGGGTCAAGATTGCTTGAGCCGACGGTAGCCCAATGGTCATCGGCGAGGGCAACTTTGCCGTGCAGCGGTCGGCGCTGATACTCAAAAACCTGTACGCCGCCGTTGACCAGGTAGCGATACAGCAGGCGGGCGCCGACTTTAACGATCGGAATATCCGGCTCGCCCTGCACAATCAGCTTAACCCGCACGCCGCGGCGGGCGGCGTTACGCATCGCATGCAGCAGCCGGTAGCCGGGGAAAAAGTAGGCGTTGGCAATGATCACTTCCCGGCGGGCGTTAGCCAGCATCTTGAGATAATGGCGTTCAATATCATCGCGATGTTCGTGATTATCCCGCCAGACAAACAGCGCCTGTGCTTCCCCGGGGCTGCGGTTGATTGCCGGCTGGTGGCGACGCCGACGCCACCAGCGGCGGGTCTCTTCGCTGGCCGGGAGATTCTCCAGCTCAAATTGCAGGATATCCTGCACCACCGGCCCCTCCACCTGAACGGCATAGTCCTGTTTTGCCTCCGGGCCGTAGTCGGTCATATGCTCGGCGGAGTAATTGATGCCTCCGACGAAGGCCGTCGTCTCATCGATCACCACGATTTTGCGGTGCATGCGGCGAAACAGATTGGTCCGCATGCCGAACAGACGCGGGCGCGGATCGTAGTAGCGAAAAATCACGCCGGCGGCACTCAGTTCATTGACGAAACGCTCGCTCAGATCGGGGGAACCGTAGCCGTCGAGCAGCACTTCGACCCGTATCCCGCGGCGTGCGGCTTTTAGCAGCACGGCGTGTAGCTGCCAGCCCACGTCATCTTCAAACCAGATAAACGTTTCGAGGATCACTTTTCGCTGCGCGCGGGCGATGGCGGCAAACAGCGCCGGGTAATAGTTATCGCCGTTCTCCAGAAGCAGAATACGGTTTCCTTCCTGCCAGCGGCATTTCATAAATGAATCTCCACACTCAGCGGGGCATGATCGGAGAGGTGACGCCAGGGTCGAAGCGGCAACGCCGTCGGGTGGCTGGCATGCACATTTTTCACATAGATCCGGTCAAGGCGCAGGAGCGGAAAACGCGCCGGAAAGGTTCTCGCCGGGCGGCCATGGGCGCGGGTAAAGATCTCCTCCAGCCCGGCCTGCGACTTGAGCACCCGGTTGGCCTGCTGGCGCCAGTCGTTAAAATCGCCGGCCACCACCACCGGCTGCCGGGCGGGCAGGTCGTTGACCCGCCTGGCGAGCATCGCCAGCTGGGCCGATCGCTGCCGCGTCCTCAGGCCGAGGTGCACACAAAACAGGTGTAGCGCCGCGCCTTGCGGCGCTACAATCCGGCAGTAGAGCAGACCGCGCTTTTCGCTGTCGCCAACGGAGATATCAACATTTTCCGTATATTCAATAGGAAAGCGGGAGAGCACGGCATTGCCGTGATGCCCTTCCGGGTAGACCGCGTTGCGTCCGTAGGCGTATTCGCTCCACAGGCTATCGGCAAGAAACTCATAATGGCTGCGATCCGGCCAGTTTTCGATCTGCAGCGAATGAATCTCATGCGCCCCGGTGACTTCCTGCAGACAGACGATGTCGGCGCTGACGCTGCGGATGGCGTCGCGCAGTGCCGGCAACATGAAGCGTCGATTAAACGTCGTAAAGCCTTTATGAATGTTAATTGTCAGCACGTTTAACGAAAATCCGCCCGTTTGCTCAGCCATGTTTCTCCGGTCAATGTCACTTTCCTGAATGAAATAGTGTAGTAGGTGTCACAAAAAGATGCGGTGTTCCGGAATTTTCCGTAAAGTGCGGTACTCTGAGTTACAGATAAAGATCCTTCAGGAGAGAAGCCATGAAGTGGCAACAACGTGTACGCGTCGCAACTGGCCTCAGTTGCTGGCAGATTATGTTGCATCTACTGGTCGTGGCAGTACTGGTGATGGGTTGGATGAGTGGCGCGCTGGTTCGCGTCGGATTAGGGCTGTGCGTACTGTACGGCGTCACATTACTGTCGATGCTGTTTTTACAGCGCCACCAGGAAGCCCGCTGGCGTGATGTCGGTGACTTCCTTGAGGAGCTTACCACCACCTGGTACTTTGGCGTGGCGGTTATCGTGCTGTGGCTACTTTCGCGCGTGCTGCACAATAATCTGCTGCTGGCCGTCGCCGGGGTGGCGATTCTGGCAGGCCCGGCAGTGGTGTCGCTGTTGGCGAAAGATAAAAACAGATACGCTAAATCGTTCGGGCTACAACAAGGCGGCAACGCAGCGAATCCCCAGAAGCATAGATAACTGTGCGACCGGGCCGACGTGGCGAGGCCCAGGACGGACCGGGTAATCAGGCCAACGCCGAGGCAGGCTGAACGATAGCAAGGATCCCCTAAAGCGTTCGGACTGCATCAAGGCGGCGACGCGACGAATCCCCGGGAGCATAGATAGCTATGTGACCGGGGTGAGTAAGGAAGCCAACGCCGAGGCAGCCTGAACGATGACGGGGATCAGGCGATCTTTCTGCGGAACATCGCATATGCCGCTGAGCCGGTCGTGGCCGCTATGACCAGTAGCGGCCACAAACTTCCCCATACAATCTCCAGACTCGCATCCTTCAAATAAATCTGCTTGGTGATATCAGTAAAGTGACGAATCGGGTTTATCCATGTCACGTCCTGCAGCCACTGCGGCATATTCTCAACCGGTGAGACGTAGCCGGAGAGCAGGATCGCCGGCATCATAAAGACGAAAACGCCGATGAAAGCCTGCTGCTGGGTTGAGCACAACGATGAAATCAGCAGGCCGAACCCCACCAGCGACAGACCGTAAATGACCATCGTAAAGTAAAACAGCAGCAGCGAACCGGCGAACGGGATTTGATACGCCCAGATGCCGATAGCCAGCACGATGCTTGCCTGCAGCGTGGCGACAATCAGCGCCGGAACCGCTTTGCCGACGAAAATTTGCCAGGTGGCCAGCGGCGAAACCAGCAGCTGATCGAGCGTGCCTTGCTCCCGCTCGCGGGCCACCGAGAGAGAGGTGACGATCATCACGCCGATGGTGGTGATCATGGCGATAAGCGACGGCACCACAAACCATTTGTAATCGAGATTCGGGTTATACCAGTTGCGCACGATAAGCTCGCTGTTGTTCGGCTTCGCTTTCCCTTCCAGCAACTCCTGTTGATAGTTTTTGACTATCTGCTGGAGATAGTTGGCGGCGATCTGCGCGCTGTTCGAGTTGCGGCCGTCGAGTAAGAGCTGGAGCGGCGCGGGCTGGTTGGTGTCGAGATTGCGCGAGAAGTCCGCCGGGAAGCGGATCAGCAACAGCGCTTTTTGCTCATCGATCGTCGGGCGAATCTCCTGCGGGCTTTTGAGGATCATCACATGGGTGAAGGCTTTGGCCCGGGCGAAACGCTGGGTCAGCTCTACCGCGTGACGACCATTGTCTTCGTTGTAGATGGCGATGGTGGCGTTGGTCACCTCCAGCGTCGCGGCGAAGGGAAACAGCAGCACCTGAATCAGCACCGGCATAATCAAAATGGCGCGCGTTTGCGGCTCGCGCAGCAGCGATTGCAGCTCTTTACGAATCAAGGTCCATAAGCGATGAAACATAGTAGCTCCTTTGGCCCATTCAACAACGCCGGGCGGCACTGCGTTTGCCCGGCCTACGGGATCGGCGAACCGTATAATCGATGTTGGTTAAACCGTAGGCCCGGTCAGCGTAGCGCCACCGGGCAAAACCTAATCCAACCGACGTTTGGTCTTCAGCCAGGTCAGACCGATAAACATCACCGCCGAGGCAATTAAAAACAGCGTGTTCACCAGCAGCACCAGCGGAATATTACCGGCGAGAAACAGGCTTTGCAGCGTGCTGACGAAATAGCGCGCCGGGATGATATAGGTCACCGCGCGGATCACCGCCGGCATGCTGTCGATCTGGAAAATAAACCCGGAGAGCATGATCGAGGGCAGAAAGGCGGCGTTCAGCGCGACCTGCGCGGCGTTAAACTGATTACGGGTGATGGTCGAAATGAGCAGCCCCATCCCGAGGGTGCTGAGCAAAAACAGGCTGGTTATCAAGAACAGAACCACCAGCGAACCGCGAAACGGCACGCCGAGGATGAACACCGCCACCAGCATACACAGCAGCATCGCCAGCATGCCGAGGAAATAGTAGGGAATCAGCTTGCACAGCAGCAGCTCTGCGCGGGTGATTTCCGTCGACAGCAACGCCTCCATGGTCCCGCGCTCCCATTCGCGGGCCACCACCAGCGAGGTCAGAATCGCGCCGACCACCGTCATAATAATGGTAATGGCGCCGGGAATAATAAAGTGCTGGCTGATAGCCGCAGGGTTAAACCAGTAGCGCATCTGGACATCAATCAGCGGTTCGAAGGTTTCCCCGCGGTCTTGCGCGCGCTGCTGCTGCCAGATTTGCCAGATGCCCTCCACGTAGCCCCGGGCAAAGTTGGCGGTATTGGGTTCGCTGCCGTCGGTAATCAGCTGGATGGGAGCATCATCGCCGGGGCGCGCCATCTTCCGGTCGAAATCCACCGGGATGACCACCAGCCCACGGATGCGCCCGGCCTGCATCATTTCAATCAGCTGCTGGCGATTGTCGCTGACGGTGGCGTCAATATAGGGTGAGCCGGTCATGGCGTGGACGAAATCCAGCGCCTCTTCGCTTTGTTGCTCCAGCAGGACGCCGACTTTGAGTTTACTGGAGTCGAGATTGATCCCGTAGCCGAAGATAAACAGCAGCAGCAGCGGAATGACCACCGCAATCAGCCAGCTGCTGGGGTCGCGAACTATCTGCCGCGTCTCTTTGACGCACAGGGCGCGCACGCGGCGCCATGACAGAATTTTAGCGCTCACCGGCATTCTCCTTATCCCAGTTGTGAATCAGAGTGATAAAGGCCTGCTCCATCGTCGGATCGGGCTGTTGATCGTTTGCCGCCTGTTCTTTGAGCGCATCCGGCGTGCCGCTGGCGATCAGCTTGCCGTGATACACCAGACCAATGCGATCGCAATATTCGGCCTCATCCATAAAGTGGGTCGTCACCATCACCGTCACCCCTTTATCCACCATGCTATTAATATGCAGCCAGAACTCGCGGCGGGTAATCGGGTCGACACCTGATGTCGGCTCATCGAGAAACAGAATATCGGGTTCATGCATCAGCGAGCAGGCCAGCGCCAGACGCTGCTTGTAGCCCAGCGGCAGCTCATCGGCCGCATGGCTGGCGATGCTTTTCAGACCAAAGGCGTCGCTCATCCGGGCGATTTTCTCGTTCTGGGCCCGACCACGCAGGCCGTAAACGCCCGAGAAGAAGCGCAGGTTTTGCTCCACGGTCAGGTTGCCGTACAGCGAAAACTTCTGCGCCATGTAGCCGAGATGCTGGCGCGCCTTCCCGGAGCTGACTTTCAGATCCATTCCCAGTACCAGCGCCTTGCCGGAGGTCGGCACCAGCAGGCCGCACATCATTTTAAAAGTGGTGGATTTGCCGGCGCCGTTGGGGCCAAGCAGGCCGAAAATTTCCCCACGCTTGACGCTGAAATCGACGTGGTCGGTGGCGGCGAAGTCGCCGAATTTTTTGCTCAGGCTCTGCGCTGCAATCACCGTTTCATCGGCCGTACCCTCTACGCGATGGATAATGTCGCCCAGCGGCGATTCCGCGGTCGCGACGCCGCCCAGCAGATCGATGAAGGCGTCTTCAAAGCGCGGTGCGGTTTCGGTCATCTCCAGCGTCGGCATGCTATCGCTGCGCTGCACCTCTTCAACAGTGGCCTCTTTTTTGAGGATCAGGCGGACCGATTTCCCCTGAATCACGCCATCGCTGATCTGCGGCAGCTTCAGCGCGCGTTGCAGGAGGCGACGGTTATTCTCTTCATGGCTGGAGACCAGAAAACTGCGCCCGGCCATGGTTTGGGTCAACGCTTTCGGCTCGCCCTGATAAAGCAGCTGGCCTTCATTCATCAGCAGGACGTCGCGGCACTGTTCCGCCTCATCAAGGTAAGAGGTGCTCCAGAGGATCAGCATCCCGTCGCCCGCCAGTTCGTGCACCATTTGCCACAGTTCACGACGGGAGATAGGGTCAACCCCGACCCCTGGCTCATCGAGCAGCAGGACTTTTGGCTCGCCCACCAGGGTGCAGGCGAGGCCCAGCTTTTGCTTCATCCCGCCGGAAAGCTTCCCGGCCAGCCTGTCGGTAAAGGGGCCGAGGGAGGTAAATTCCAGCAGGCGGGCGAAGGTTTTCCTGCGCGTCTCGCCGGTAACGCTGCGCAGGTCGGCATACAGCGTGAGGTTTTCCATGACCGTCAGGTCTTCGTAGAGGCCGAATTTTTGCGGCATATAGCCGAGCACCGCGTGCAGGGCGCTGTCGTCGGCAATCGGGTCGAAACCGATCACCCTGGCGGTGCCGTCATCGGCCTTCAGTAGCCCGGCGAGCATGCGCATCAAGGTGGTTTTCCCGGCGCCGTCAGGGCCGACCAGGCCGGTCACATAGCCGGCGCGGATGGTGCAGTTGAGCGGCGCCACGGCGGGCCGGTCCATGCCGGGGAAGCTGCGGGTTAGCCCGCTGAGCGTGATAACGTCCTCACTCATGTCCGTTCCCGCCGCCGAAGGTGACGGTCACCGGCATCCCCTGGCGCAGCGAATCATCGGCATCGGTGACGACAATACGCAGGCGATAGACGAGGTCAGTCCGTAAATCCGGCGTCTCTACGGTCTTCGGCGTAAATTCGGCGCTCGGCGACACGAAGCCAATTTTGCCGTGCCAGGGCTGATTCGGGCGACTATCGGTATAGAGCAGCACTTCTCGTCCGGGCACCGCCTGGCCGAGATTTTTTTCATCAATGTAGGCACGGACCCATACCGGGTGAGTCAGCGACAGCGTCATGACCGTGCCGCCAGCGCTGAGCATGCTGCCCGGTTCGACGGCGCGAGTCATCAGCGTGCCGTCGGACGGGGCGGTAAGCGTGGTATCGTGCAGATTGAGTCTGGCCTGTGCCAGGGCCGCCTGCGCCTGTTCAAGGCTGGATTTGGCCTGGGCGATTTCCTGCGGACGGTTGCCGGCGCGATACTGGCTTAGCTTGTCCTGCGCGGACTTCAGCGTCGCCTGAGCCTGGTCGCGGGAGGAGCGCGCGTTTTCCAAATCGTTAACCGAGATGGCGCTGCTCTGACGCAGCCCCAGCTGGCGCTGGTAGAAGTTCTGCGCGTAATCGTACGCGGCCTGCGCCTGTTTGACGGCGGCGGCGGCCTGGGCTATCTCTTCCGCCCGGTAGCCGGCCATCATCAGGTCATATTGCGCCTGAGCGGTGGAGACATTCGCCTGGGCCTGCTGTAAGGCGTTCTCATATGGGGCACGATCCAACTGACCTAATATTTGCCCGGACTGAATCTTATCGCCTTCATCAACGTTCAGCGAGGCCAGCCGTCCGCCGACGCGGAAGCTCAGATTCACGGTGCGAATATCGACATTGCCATACAGGGTCAGCTCCCTCTGCTGGCTGCTTTGATACCACCACCAGCCGCCGCCGAATGCGGCAATCAGCAGCAGTGCTAACAGAACGATGATGACGGGTTTTTTCATGATCCCTGGCTCCTTTGCAATAACCCTTGCAGAAC
The DNA here is from genome assembly GCF_002806725.1 of Raoultella sp. T31. NCBI lineage: Bacteria > Pseudomonadati > Pseudomonadota > Gammaproteobacteria > Enterobacterales > Enterobacteriaceae > Klebsiella > Raoultella sp. T31. The sequence goes on along the minus strand of NZ_PIBO01000011.1, from coordinate 108,108 downwards.
GAAATCAATATGGCAGGCGATAACCTGGTAAATTTGCTCAGTTTTTTCTTCGTCGAACTGCGTCCATCCGGTACGCAGCAAAATAGTTTCCCGCCCGAGGCGGAAGGCGAGAATCTCACCCAGCAGCGCGTGGGTGTGCAGAATCATGTGCGTGTCATCGGCATCAAGGTCGGTAAATGCGGCGATCAGGCGGGTCAGGTAGCGATGGAGCGGCGCGATCACCTGACCGTGGATGAGCTGGTAGGCCGGGGTAGGGGAAAGCTGCTCGCGGGAGATGAATTTGCTCAAATTGACCGTGTCATCCTGGGTCAGCAGCAAAATCATATTCTGACAGGCGCGCAGAATCAGTAGCCGAATCGCCGCCCTGTCTGGCGAAGGTGCCGCCAGCAGCGTTTCCGCCGCTTCGGCATGCGGACGAAAATTGTGGCTGATAAAATCGGCAATCCACTGGGCGCAGGCGAGATAGAGATCGTCCTTGGAGCCAAAATAGTAGGGGATCGCCGCGATATTTTGCCCGGCCTGCGCGGCAATATCGCGGGTGGTTGCGTGCAGGCCGTATTCGCCGAACTGGGCGATGGCTGCGGCAATGAGCTGGCTTTTGGCTTGTTCGCCTTTGCTTGTCACAGGGGTTGTCATCATCGCACTATAAAAATTAATCAATCGATTGATTAAGAGTATGTCCCGTTGGCGATACTGTCCAGCGCAGTGGCGACTCTCTTGCGCGTTTTCCGCATGATCCTGGCAAGACGCCCGTGGCGAGGATTATCCGGCGTAGAGGCTCAGAGGGGATATTTATGCGCTGCGTCACAAAACCTGCTAGACTGCGCCCCTTTATGGCATTGTGGTTTTTGCCATCTCTATTCGCAATAATCTCCCCGAAAACTACGCCTGTCACGGGCCGGGGTGGTTTGGAGTTGTTATGTCTTTTGATTCCCTTGGCCTGAACCCTGATATCCTGCGCGCTATCGCCGAGCAGGGTTACCTTGAGCCAACCCCAATTCAGCAGCAGGCTATCCCTGCGGTGTTGCAGGGACGCGATCTGATGGCCAGCGCCCAGACCGGCACCGGCAAAACGGCAGGCTTTACCCTGCCGCTCCTGCAGCATCTGATTCAGAAAGAGCCGCATGCTAAAGGCCGTCGCCCGGTGCGCGCGCTGATCCTCACGCCAACGCGTGAACTGGCGGCGCAGATCGGCGAAAACGTTCGCGATTACAGCAAATACCTGAATATTCGCTCGCTGGTGGTCTTCGGCGGAGTGAGCATTAACCCACAGATGATGAAGCTGCGCAGCGGCGTCGATATTCTGGTGGCGACCCCCGGACGCCTGCTGGATCTTGAACATCAGAATGCCGTCAGCCTGGACAAGGTTGAAATTCTGGTGCTTGATGAAGCCGACCGCATGCTGGATATGGGCTTTATCCATGATATTCGCCGCGTGCTGGCGAAGCTCCCGGCGAAGCGCCAGAACCTGCTGTTCTCCGCGACCTTCTCCGACGACATCAAAGCGCTGGCGGAAAAGCTGCTGCATAACCCGCTGGAAATCGAAGTGGCTCGCCGTAACACCGCTTCCGAGCAGGTGACGCAGCACGTCCATTTCGTTGATAAGAAACGTAAGCGGGAACTGCTGTCGCAGATGATCGGTGAAGGAAACTGGCAGCAGGTGCTGGTCTTTACCCGTACCAAACATGGTGCCAACCACCTGGCCGAGCAGCTGAACAAAGATGGTATCCGCAGCGCGGCTATTCATGGCAACAAGAGCCAGGGGGCGCGTACTCGCGCATTAGCCGACTTTAAATCCGGCGGTATTCGCGTGCTGGTGGCGACGGATATCGCCGCGCGCGGTCTGGATATCGAAGAGCTGCCGCACGTCGTCAACTTCGAGCTGCCTAACGTACCGGAAGATTACGTTCACCGTATCGGCCGTACCGGTCGCGCAGCCGCTACCGGCGAAGCGCTGTCGTTGGTCTGCGTCGACGAGCATAAACTGCTGCATGATATCGAACGTCTGCTGAAAAAAGAGATCCCGCGCATCGCCATCGACGGCTACGCGCCGGATCCGTCTATCAAAGCGGAGCCGATTCAAAACGGTCGCCAGCAGCGTGGTGGCGGTCGCGGCCAGAGCCAGGGCCGTAGCGGTCAGGGGCAGGGGCGCAGCCAGTCTGCGCCGCGCCGTAACGACGGCGAAGCGCCGAAAGCCGGGGCAAAACCTTCACGCCGCGGCGGCGAGGCGAAACCGGCCGGCGAGCAACAGCGCCGCCGTCGCCCGCGTAAACCTGCGGCCGCCGAGTAACCGCCTCCCGCTACCTGTACGTCATCCGGGCAACACGGTTTGTCCGGATGACGTAACACCATCCGCAGGCCGCGCACATGCTGTCTCCGGGTGTTTCCCTCGCCAACCCTGTGATTCCCGGCCGGTACATTGACAAATCCCGAGCTGCGTTCCACATTGCGCAGAAAGTCATTCCTCCTGTCAGGCAAAAAGTGTCACAATAGTGGCTGTTTATACAGTATTCAGGTTTTCTCATGGCTTTGACCGCTGCGCTGAAAGCGCAAATCGCCGCCTGGTATAAGGCGCTTCAGGAACAGATTCCGGATTTTATTCCCCGTCCGCCGCAGCGGCAGATGATTGCCGATGTGGCAAAAACGCTGGCCGGGGAAGAAGGCCGCCACCTGGCCATTGAGGCGCCCACCGGCGTCGGGAAGACCTTGTCATACCTGATTCCCGGCATCGCCATTGCCCGTGAAGAACAGAAAACGCTGGTGGTGAGTACCGCCAACGTCGCGCTGCAGGATCAGATCTACAGCAAAGATCTGCCGCTGCTGCGCAAAATTATTCCCGATCTGCGTTTTACCGCCGCCTTCGGTCGCGGGCGCTACGTCTGCCCGCGCAACCTGGCCGCGCTAGCCAGCACCGAACCGACGCAGCAGGACCTGCTGGCGTTTCTCGATGATGATCTCACGCCGAATAATCAGGCTGAACAGAAGCTGTGCGCGACGCTGAAAACCGACCTCGACAGCTACCGCTGGGACGGTCTGCGCGATCACACCGATAAACCTGTCGATGATGCGCTATGGAGTCGCCTGAGCACCGACAAAGCCAGCTGCCTCAATCGCAACTGCCACTACTATCGTGAATGTCCGTTCTTCGTCGCCCGGCGAGAAATCCAGGAAGCGGAAGTGGTGGTGGCTAACCATGCGCTGGTGATGGCGGCGATGGAGAGCGAAGCCGTGTTGCCGGAGCCGAAAAACCTGCTGCTGGTGCTCGATGAAGGCCATCATCTGCCGGACGTCGCCCGCGACGCGCTGGAAATGAGCGCGGAGATGACGGCCCCCTGGTACCGGCTACAGCTGGATCTGTTCAGTAAGCTGATAGCGACCTGTATGGAGCAGTTTCGGCCGAAAACCACGCCGCCGCTGGCTAACCCCGAGCGCCTGACCGGCCACTGCGAGGAGCTGTATGAGCTGATAGCCTCGCTGAACGCTATCCTTAATCTCTATATGCCCGCCGGCCAGGAAGCCGAGCACCGTTTTCCAATGGGCGAGTTGCCGCAGGAGGTGATGGATATCTGCCTGCGCCTGGCGAAACTGACCGAGATGCTGCGTGGGCTGGCGGAGCTCTTTCTTAACGACCTCGGGGAAAAAACCGCCAGCCACGACGTGGTGCGCCTGCATCGGATTCTGCTGCAAATGAACCGTGCGCTGGGGATGTTTGAAAGCCAGAGCAAGCTGTGGCGGCTGGCGTCGCTGGCGCAGTCATCCGGTGCGCCGGTCACCAAATGGGTGACGCGCGACATGCGCGACGGTCAGCCGCATATCTGGTTTCACTGCGTCGGTATTCGCGTCAGCGACCAGCTGGAACGACTGCTGTGGCGCAGCGTGCCGCATATTGTCGTCACCTCCGCCACCCTGCGCTCATTGAACAGCTTTTCACGCCTGCAGGAGATGAGCGGGTTGAAAGAGAAGGCCGGCGACCGTTTCGTGGCGCTGGATTCCCCCTTTAACCATGTCGAGCAGGGCAAAATCGTTATTCCGCGGATGCACTATGAGCCGCTTATCGATAACGAAGAGCAGCATATTGCTGAAATGGCGGCTTATTTTCGTGAGCAGGTCGAAAGTAAAAAGCATCTCGGGATGCTGGTGCTGTTCGCCAGCGGGCGGGCGATGCAGCGCTTCCTGGAACATGTTCCCGATCTGCGCCTGCTCTTGCTGGTACAGGGTGATAAGCCGCGCTACCGGCTGGTGGAACTGCACCGCAAGCGCGTTGAAGGGGGAGAACGGAGCGTGCTGGTGGGGCTACAGTCCTTTGCCGAAGGGCTGGATCTCAAAGGTGAGCTGCTCAGCCAGGTACATATTCATAAGATTGCCTTCCCACCAATAGACAGTCCGGTGGTGATTACCGAAGGCGAATGGCTGAAGAGCCTGAACCGCTATCCGTTTGAAGTGCAGAGTCTGCCAAGCGCCTCCTTTAACCTGATTCAGCAGGTCGGACGCCTGATTCGCAGCCATAGCTGCTGGGGCGAGGTGGTGATTTATGATAAGCGTTTGTTGACCAAAAATTATGGTAAGCGTCTACTGAACGCATTACCCGTTTTTCCAATAGAACAACCTGCCGTCCCAGAAGTTATCGTCAAAACAAAAGCAAAACAGACGCGGCGTAAACGGCGTTAACGGTGTAATGTCGGCGATGTGAGCAGCTAACAGGAGTCTTCGATGGACTACAGAAAGATCATTAAAGAAGTCGGGCGCGGGAAAAATCACGCGCGTGACCTGGATGTGGATACTGCCCGCGCGCTTTACCTGCGGATGCTTGATGGCGAGGTGGCTGAGCTGGAGCTGGGCGGGATTTTAATCGCCCTGCGCATTAAGGGCGAAGGCGAAGCGGAAATGCAAGGCTTTTATGAAGCCATGCAGCAGAAGACTCTGCGTCTGACGCCGCCTGTCGCCAGACCCATGCCGATTGTGATCCCCAGCTATAACGGTGCGCGCAAGCAGGCTAATTTGACCCCTCTGCTGGCCGTTTTACTGCATAAACTCGGCTTTCCGGTGGTGGTCCACGGAATCAGCCACGATCCGACCCGGGTGTTGACGGAAACGATTTTTGAGCTGATGGGGATCCCCGCCACCCGGCATGCGGGTCAGGCTCAGGCGCGACTCGACGGCCATGAGCCGGTGTATATTCCGGTTGGCGTACTCTGTCCGCCGCTGGAGAACCAGCTTGCCCTGCGCTGGCGTATGGGGGTGCGCAACAGCGCGCATACGCTGGCAAAACTGGCGACGCCATTTGCGGAAGATGCGGCGCTACGCTTATCGAGCGTTTCTCACCCGGAATATGTGGGCAAGGTGGCAAAATTCTTTGTCGGGATCGGCGGAAGGGCGCTGTTAATGCACGGGACGGAAGGTGAAGTGTATGCCAATCCGCAGCGTTGTCCGCAAATTAGCCTGATTGACGCATCAGGGACGCGAGTGGTGCATGAACGCCAGAGCGAGCTGCCGGAGGAGGGGGTTGTGCTGCCGGAGTCAAAAGATCCTCAGGTCACCGCTCGCTGGATTGAGCGCTGCGTAGCGGGTAGTGAGCCGCTGCCGACATCGCTGAGGATTCAGCTAGCCTGCTGCCTGGTGGCGACCGGCGAGGTTGCGACGCTGGAGCAGGGGCTGTGCAGGGTGGCGGAACACTGGTAGCCACCGCTTTCTCCTGAAAGAATCCCCAAAACGACGCAAAAAAAGCCCGTCCGGTGGCACGGACGGGCAAAGCAAGGGTATTAAAGGGTCGTTCAGGGTTAATGCAGGTCGTTCAGGGTTAATACAGGTCGTTCAGGGTTAATACCGGTCGCGCAGCGATTATTTATAGATAACCGCGGTACCGCTAATTTTGTTGTTGGTGTTAGCGGAGGTGATGCTGTAACCCGTGGCGCCTGCGGCTTGTGCTTTTTCAGCCAGTTTCGCTTCCAGACCGTCCAGAGTCGTTGCGCCTGCAGCAGACACCACGCCAATTTTGTTCATGCTTTGAACCTGAGACGGGCTAACCGGTTGAGCGGCGAAAGCGCCAAAGGACAGAGTCGTAAGAGCAATAGCAGCGGCAGCATATTTAATGGTTTTCATAGTTCATCTCTCGCAGGTTATTTTGTTAAGAGGACGATGTTCCGTCGATGTGATAAGTATCACGCTTTTTTGCGAGAGAGAAAATCGAAGGAAATTAACAGTCTTCATCGATTTTTTTGAATGATTATTAATTTATTGAATATTAATAAATTATTTATTGCCGGAACAGCCGCAGAGACTCCCGCGAGATGAAGGCCTCATTCAGGGCACATTTTGCCAATTTTTTGCCCGGAAAACGTGCGCGAAAAGATAATGCCTTCTGCGGTAATGAACGGTAAAGGAAGGTCAGCGTAGCTGGCTGTCCTTGGAGCCACGGCGATTATATCCTGAAAATGTATTGTTATGTAAATCTTTATCCTGCTGGCACTTCACGCAGTATCTGACCCCCGGAATCGCCTTCCTCCGGGCCTCGGGAATCGGCTCTCCACATTCATCACAAAATTTGTGGCTCTCTCCACGAGGAAGGGCGTTTCTCGCCCGTGCGACCGCATCGTCAACGGTGCTGTCGATCTGATCCTGGACTGCGCCATCATTTGCCCAACCTGATGCCATTTTCTACCTCCTCGCGGTTGTTACTGTCAGTATATACCCTGAATAATTCGCGTTGCAGGAAGGCGGTACGCAGAGCGCCCCCAGGGGCCGACTCCGGCAAGTGACTGGGGTGCACGACAAAGCTGCCTGCAACAAATTTGCTCGCTGCGTTGCGACGGCCCGTGTGGGTGAGCCGACTAACCCGGCCAACGGGCTGCAACCTGAAATAGGGCGGGTAGCGTGAAGATGGGGGCAAAAATCGGTCAGACAAGGGATCAGATTTCCGACCACTCCCGCAGCAGGTTATGGTACAGATTAAGCAGCGATAGCACTTCATCACTCTCGCCATGGCGGCTCTTCAGGGTCTGAATATTCCGATCCAGCTCGAACAGCATGCTGCGGCGTTTGTCATCGCGGATCATCGACTGGATCCACAGAAAAGAGGCCACGCGTACCCCCTGGGTCACCGGCGTCACGCAGTGCAGGCTGCTTGACGGGTAGAGCACCAGGTCGCCTGCCGGCAGCTTGACCGTATGCTGACCATAGGTATCGTTCACCACCAGTTCGCCGCCCGTGTAACTCTCCGGCGCGCTGAGGAACAGGGTGGCGGAAAGGTCGGTGCGCATCCAGCCGCCCTGGGCCTGACTACGGACCGCGCCGTCAACATGAAAACCGTAGGTTTCACTCTGTTGATAGCGGTTAAACAGCGGGCTGGAGAGGGTTTTGGGCAGCGCGGCGGCGAAGAATAACGAGCTGCGGTTGAGCGCCGCGAGGACCTTATTCTGCAGTTCGCCGTATAGCGGGCTGCGGGTATCGACCTGCTGATTTTTTTTCACCAGCGCGCCCTGATCGCCGGTCGTGGCTCGCCCGTCAACCCAGTCGGCCTGTTGCAGCTGCGCGCGAAAATCGTCAACTTCCTGCGGGCTGAGAACGGCGGGGATATGGTACATCATCGTTGTTTCTCCTGAAGAAACGGGGCGTTGCCGCCCCGTAGCGGATTAGAAATGCACGTTGGCGGTCAGCAGGAAGGTACGCGGTTCGCCCGGATGATAGCGGTAGCCGCTCTTGTTGATTGAAGCAACATAATGGGTATCGAACAGGTTATAGACGTTCAGCTGCAGATCGACGTTGCGGTTGATACGATAGCCCACTTTCGCATCAGCCACCCAGTAACCCTCGGTGTGGGATGGCGTACCGACGGCGCCGTCGCTGCCGCGATGCATGCTGCCGATGTAGCGAGCGCCTGCGCCCAGGGAGATGGCATCGGTTGCCTGGTACTGGTTCCAGAGGGTAAAGGCGTGCTCCGGCGTGTACGGCAGCGCGCTGGTGCCGTCCTGAGCGATGTTTTTGCCTTCACGGATGCTGGCGTGCTGCTGGGTATATCCGCCGATGACCTGCCAGTCCGCGGTGATATTACCGGCCAGCGACAGCTCGTAGCCCTCAACGCGTTTTTTACCGTATTGCGAATAGGTGCCGTCGTCGTTTTGCTCGACTTCGTTCTCAATATCGGTACGGAAAAGCGCTGCCGTCAGCAGCAGACGTTTATCTATCAGTTCCCACTTGGTGCCGACTTCGCTGGTCTTCGCTTTTTGCGGTTTAAAATCGGTACGGTTGGCGCTATTCCCGCTGCCGCCCTGGGCCAGGGCAAAGTTATTGCCGCCCGGAGGCTGCTGAGAGATAGCATAGTTGACGTAAACGTTGCCGCTGTCGGTCAGGTGATACAGCGCGCCGGCTTTCCAGTTCACCAGATTGCCGCTGGTGGAGGTATCAACTGTGGTTAGCGGGCTGTTTTTCGCCACGCCGTTCGGGCAGGCGACCGCGCCGCGCCCGGTGCCACCGCACAGGCTGGCGCTGTCATATTTGGTCTGATAGTTATCCAGACGGATGCCGCCGTTAAGCTCGAAATCACGGGTAATCTGCAGGGTATCGAAGGCATAGACGCCGAAGGTATCCGTCTGCCCGTTGGCGTTGGCACCGCTGCGCTCCAGACCGCCAACAGAGATGCTGCTGGTGGGATGGTAAATATTGACAGCCGGAGGCGTAAGCGGATAAACGCCGTAGTTAGTCTGTGTTTCCCGGGTCAGTTCGAAACCGGCGCTGATGTCATGCCCGATCGAGCCGGTATAGAACCTGGAGGTCAGGTTGGTCTGGTTGGTCAGAATTTTATTGCTGACATCTTTGGTGTTCGCCAGACGCGACCAGGTCCAGGTGCCGACATCGTTCGGGTCCGGCCGGGCGATGTTGGTCGCGCCGCCCATCACTGCGGTCAGCAGGTAATCCTGTTTTACGCGCGACCAGCGGGTGGTGTTGCGGATGGTGGTGTTATCGCTCAGGTCGTGCTCGAAGCGCATGGTTGCCGTATCGGTGGTGGAGTCGTCGTAGTCGGAATCCGTCCCATAGAAGTTGCTGGTGGCGACCTTACCCGAGTGATTGAGCGCCGCGGCACCAGAGGTTGGCGCGGAGTACCCCGGCAGACCGATGGTCGGAACACCGCCGTCTGGCGTGTTGTGCTGGGTCACATGCAGGTAGTTCAGGTACAGACGGTTCCCGGTGCCGAGACCAAATGCGGCCGATGGCGCGATGCCATAACGCTCGTTTTTGACATTATCGCGGCCGGCATCGTGGGTCTTTTCGCCCATCAGGTTCAGACGCACGGCGCTGGTTTCGCCGATGGCTTCATTGATATCGAGCGTACCGCGGCGGAACCAGGCGCTGCCGGCGCTGACGGAGGCATCGATACCGGAATCCAGGCGCGGCTGCTTGCTGATCATATTGATTGAGCCAGTCGGGGCGCTGCGGCCATAGTCAGAACCCGACGGGCCTTTAATCACTTCCACCTGCTCGGTGTTAAAGGTATCGCGGGTTACGCTACCGATATCGCGGACGCCGTCGACATAGATGCTGTTAGAGGTATCGGCCCCACGCATATAAATGGTGTCGCCGGTCGACGAGCTGCCGTTTTCCCCGGCATAGAAGGCCCCGACGCCGGGAACGTTTTTCAACGCATCGGTCAGGTTGGTTACGCCCTGATCTTTCATTACCTGGTCGGAGACCACGGTGACCGTACGGGTGGTATCGGCGAGCGGGCGGGAAAATTTGGGGTCGGCGGATTGCGTAGGGGCATACAGAGAGGGAGCCTGCGCTTCCACCACCAGCGTTTCTCCGCCATTTTTATCCGTGCTGTCTGCGGCCATAACCCCTCCTGTCGGCGACAGGCTCAGGCACACGCCGGTAAAGATCGCCAGCGAGCTAAAACTGCTGAACGGTAAATTTTGTTTTTTGTCCATTTCAATAAGCAACTTATAGTTTTGATTTAAGCCATTACGACCGCAGGCCCGATGATGCCGGTCCCCGACCACTGCAGGTGATTTATTAAAAATAACAATGAATTTGATAATGATTGTGATAATCATTATCAAATGACGGCGAATTTTTATCACTCATTGATAAAAAAATAAATACATTTCTTTACGTGAGCTGCATTTTTGTTACATAAAAGGGCGCAGTCGGCCATGAGGGTCGGAAACACCTTGGGTTCCGACCCGTTCAGCGCTGTGGATTATTTATAGATAATGGCGGTACCGGACATTTTATTCGCACCGCCGGCGGAGTTGATTCGCCAGGCTATCGCCCCTTTTTGATGGGCTTTTTCCGCCAGTTTTGCCTGCAGGTCATCCAGATTGCTGGCGCCAGATGCGGAGACGGTGCCTGCCGGGCGTAGCGGACCGCTCTCGACGGGAGACGGCGCGGCCTGGGCAATAAAAGAGGTGGCGGCAAGGGTGATTGCGGTGAGTAACAGCAGATTTCTTTTCATGAGCATATCCTCATTAACGGCATGGGACATACTTTAAGTTTAGGCTTTTACGTCAGGATAGACAGGATAAAAAACTGAAGCCAGACAATATCTTTTTTGCATAAACGATGGCCCGACCAGGCGCGTGCCGTGGGCCGGGCTGCACAACAAACCGGCTTAACGGGCGTCCGGACGGATCAGGTCGAAACGCAGATTTTCATCGATAGTGTAATAGGCACTCGGCCCGCCGGCGCGGAGAACCGGCCTGGCTTTAGCGGTCTGATAGACGCCATTTTCCAGCAACGACTCATCGATATGTACCGCGACCACTTCCCCCAGCACCAGCCAGCTGTCGACAGGCTCGCCATCGGCACGGGTCAGGCGAATACATTGAGAGAGGCGACATTCGAAGTTGACCGGGCTTTCCGCGACCCGAGGGGCGGCGACGATACGGCTGGCGGCGGCAGTCAGCCCGGCGCGGGCAAATTCATCTTCGTCGCGGGGGAGGCTGGCGGAGGTTTCGTTCATCGCTTCAGCCAGAGGGCGGGTGGCCAGATTCCAGACAAACTCTTTGGTTTCGACAATATTCTGTACACTGTCTTTCCAGCCGCTGCTGGCAAAACCGATAATCGGCGGCCGATAGTTAAAGCAGTTAAAGAAGCTGTAGGGGGCAAGATTACGATGACCCGCGGCGTCCAGAGAGGCTATCCAGCCGATAGGGCGTGGGCCGATAATCGCGTTAAGCGGGTCGTGCGGCAGGCCATGTCCCTGAGAAGGTTGATAGAAATACATAGAACACCCGTAACCGAATAAGAGATATCCAGACTCCCTTATTTACCGCGCCGCCGTCAACGGGTATCTTACGCGGCTGTTCAAAGGAGATTGCCATGAAAGCCCAGAAACCGGGGTTACACCCGCGTAACCGTCATCATCAACGTTATGATTTGCCCGCGCTATGCCAGGCTCACCCTGAGCTGCAAGGTTTTATCACCCTTAATCCGGTGGGTGAGCAGACCATCGATTTTGCTAACCCACTGGCGGTGAAGGCGCTGAATAAGGCGCTGCTGGCGCACTTTTACGCGGTGAAACACTGGGATATTCCGGACGGCTTCTTATGCCCGCCGGTGCCGGGCAGAGCGGATTATATCCACCACCTGGCCGACCTGCTGGCGCTGGATACCGGCGCCATTCCTGAAAATGCCAGTATTCTGGATATTGGCACCGGGGCAAACTTAATCTATCCGCTGATTGGCGCGCATGAATACGGCTGGCGTTTTACCGGCAGCGAAATTAGTCCGCAAGCGATCGCCAGCGCGCAGGCGATCGTTAACGGTAATCCGGGCCTCAGCCGCCAGATTCGTCTGCGTCGACAGAAAGAGCACGGAGCTATCTTTAGCGGCATTATTCATAAGAACGAGTGTTTTGATGCGACGTTGTGCAACCCGCCGTTCCACGACTCCGCTGCCAGCGCGCAGGCTGGCGGCGAGCGCAAGCGTCGGAATCTGGGACTGGGGGCGGACAGCGTGATGAACTTTGGCGGCCAACAGCAGGAGTTGTGGTGCGAAGGCGGTGAAGTGGCGTTCATTACGCAGATGATCCGCGAAAGCCAGCAGTTTGCTCGCCAGGTGAAATGGTTCACCTCGCTGGTGTCGCGCGGCGATAATCTGCCGCCGCTTTATCGCGCGCTGAGCGAAGCTGGCGCGGTGAAGGTGGTGAAAAAAGAGATGGCCCAGGGGCAGAAGCAGAGTCGCTTTATCGCCTGGACCTTCATGGATGAAGCTAAACGCCGCCGTCCGCTGGCGCGCTAAAGATCTACGTGGGCGGTCAGGTTCGCCTGGAATGTGCTCCGCCGTGGCTATAGCGTCAGTTCTGCGGGTGGCGCGGCGATGGGCGCTGGCGCCGGCAGAACCTGGTAGGTTTGCACCGGCGCCCGTATCCCGGCGAGGTCGAAGTGTTTCTTCACCTGGGTATCGAGAGCATAGCGTACCGTCCACTGCTTCAGCGGCAAGGTGGTGAAGGTGACCCGCAGGGTAAATGCCGTATTGCTCAGGCCGACAAGCCCGGCAAATGACGGCTCGCCAATCACCAGGCCGCGAATCTCCTGCTGGTCCATCACGTCGGCAACCGCATTTTTCAGCGCCTGAGCGGCTTTATCCAGATCTTCTTGTCTGTCGACATCGTAGTTGGCAACCACTGAACCAATGCCGCGCACGAAGTTCGCAAAGGTGGTAATCGAGGACCACGGGATAATATGGTACGCGCCGGTATCCTGGCGCACGCCGACGGAACGGATCGACATCCGTTCCACCGTGCCGGTTAACGGCCCGATGGTCACCAGGTCGCCGGTATTCATCCCGTTTTCAAACTGGATAAAAATGCCGGTGATAATATCTTTTACCAGCGTCTGGGCGCCGAATGAGATGGCCAGCCCCAGTGCACCGGCGCCAGCCAGCAGCGGCGCAATGTTCACCCCCACTTCGGAGAGCAGGATCATCGCCGTGATGGTGCTGATAATGACCGCCAGTGCGTTACGGAATAACGTCAGCAGCGTGCGGGCACGGGCCCCCGGTAGCGGGCGGCCGTGAATATCCGAGGCCAGGCGGTTTTCAATCAGGCTGGCGAGCAGCGTCCAGCCGATGGCGGAGAAGAACAGAATCAGCGCGATGCGAATCAGCACATCCACCGCTTTTTGTCCGGTGCCGTTTTGCATCCAGTTCCAGAAATCAAACAGTCCCCACGCGCTCATCAGCAGCATAATCGCCACACAGACCACTAAAATTCGCGCCACTTTTAGTGCGACGGAGATCCAGCCGTTCAGCCGCTTTTGCAGTTCAGGGTAGTTGCGCTGGGTCTGCGGCGACAGGGTGATGGTTTTTGCTATCCAGCGCGACAGGATACCGGAGAGCAGCGCGGCGGCGCCGATAATCGCCAGGCTGCGCAGCGTGGCGCCCATCATAAACTTCAGGCTGTTGCCGGGGTCGAACAGGGAGAAGAAAAACAGCACGATAAAGTAGAGGCAGGCCAGCCAGTGCCAGATGAGCGCAAAGGCGCGGATAAACAGGCTAAAGAAGGCCAGCGAGCGGTCTGCCAGGTGCAGCAATCCCTGGGTAATCCGCGTTTTATTACGGAAAATCAGATACAGCGCCCAGAGGGTGATGCACAGCATAATGACCACATTCGCCAGCGCGCCGACCTGGACGTTGACCTGATTAGAGATAATCGGCACTGCGACAATCAGGCCGTAGCCAATCAGACTGCTCAGCGCGCTCAGGCGCAGGCTCCAGTACTTCGCGCTCTCATCGCTGAGGTTAAACGGCCTCAGCTCCGCCACCCGCGGGCAGAAAATCAGCCGCAGAATCGCTTTAAAAAACTCGATGAGGGCGAAGGCATTCAGAAACAGGCTTTGTTGAAAGGCGATGGTCCGGTTTCCGCCGTTAAACCGATCGCTGAGCATCTGACCAACAAACAGCGTCAGCGCCAGCAGGAGCAGATCGCAGATAAACGCGCCGGCGATGGTGGCCGGAAGCTGTAGCCAGTTACCGCGATCGTGGTTTTTACGCCGCCCCCACTGACCCATTTTGCGATACAGCGGCAGCGCGGCGAGGCGGACCAGCCACCAGAAGGTGAAAACCAGTACGGCCAGCAGCAGGAAATGGCCGGCGGCGTTGCGAAAGGTATCGGCATGGAACGGCTTGTGCGCCGAGGCGGTGATATTGCGCCATAGCTGAGAAAAACGCGAAGCAAAGCGTTCACCGTACTCGCGGCTCACCTGGGTGACGTTTTCCAGGACCGTGCGTTCATCTTTCTCTTCCGGCGGCGCCAGCCTGGGCGTGCTGGCCGGCGGCGGCGTGGCGGCGGCAGAGCGCAGCTGGTCGATCAGTTCCTTGCGGGCGGCATCGTTTTCCAGCACGTCAGCCAGCGCCGCATAGGCGGCCTTTTTTTTCGCAAGGTCTGGTTCACTGCTGGCGGGTTGTTCAGCGCTCGCGGCCGGGACACCGGGTAGTGTGGCTGCTGAAAGCGGGGCGGTAAACAGCGTTGCAAGCAGTAACAGGATCCACGGCACGGGCGCCTCCATCTCATTCCAAAACCATTAAGTATAGAAGTTGATAGCGGGAGAGGCGGCGGGGATGTGTCTGGAAAGCAAGAGTGGCTCCCCGCATGCGGGGAGCCTGGGGTTATCAGGCAACGTGCTGCAGAAACTCGCGCAGGCGCGGGCTCGGCGGGTTTTTCACCAGTACCTGCGGATCGCCATCTTCGGCGATACGCCCTTTGTCGATAAAGATCAGTCGCGATGCCACTTTTTCAGCAAAACCGATCTCGTGGGTCACGATGACCATCGTCATCCCTTCTTCCGCCAGATCCTGCATCACTTTCAGTACTTCGTGACGCAGTTCCGGATCCAGCGCCGAGGTCGGTTCGTCAAACAGCATCATTTTGGGCTTTACCGCCAGGGCGCGAGCGATGGCTACGCGCTGCTGCTGGCCGCCGGAGAGCTCGGAAGGGTAGTGGTGCGCGCGTTCGGCGAGCCCCACTTTTTCCAGCAGATCTTTAGCCAGTTTTTCGGCGGCCTCTTTTTTAGCGCCGCGCACGCGCAGCGGCCCGAACATGACGTTCTCCAGCGCCGTCAGGTGCGGGAACAGATAGAACTGCTGGAATACCATCCCGGCTTCCTGACGGATCAGGCGCTCGTCGACTTTCGGGTCATTAACCTTCAGACCATCGACGATCAGTTCGCCGCTGGTGATCTCTTCGAGTTTATTAATACAGCGCAGCAGCGTTGATTTCCCTGAGCCGGATGGCCCGATAATCACCACGACTTCGCCTTTATTGATCTTCAGATCGATATCGTGCAGCACCTTGGTCGGGCCAAAGTGCTTGGAAACATTTTTAAATTCAATCACAGGATTTTCATCCTTCTTTCAAGACGGCGCAGAATAAAGCTCAATACCAGGGTGATTATCAGATAAATCACGGCAACGGCGCTCCAGATTTCCAGCGCGCGGAAGTTACCGGCAATAATCTCCTGGCCCTGACGGGTCAGTTCGGCGACGCCGATGACGATAAAGAGCGAGGTATCTTTGATGCTGATTATCCACTGGTTACCCAACGGCGGCAGCATGCGACGCAGCGCCAGCGGCAGAATCACGTGGCGGATAGTTTCGCGACGGGACAGGCCAAGCGCCAGGCCGGCTTCACGGAAGCCTTTGTGAATGGAGAGTACCGCCCCGCGGGTAATTTCTGCGATATAGGCGCCGGAGTTGATCATGATGGTCACGACCGCCGCCGAGAAGGGGTCAATGCGTAGATCATTGAACGCCATCGGCAGAGCGAAGTAGATAAACATGACCTGAACCACGATAGGGGTTCCGCGAATGATCTCGATAAAGACTAACGCAACGTGGTTCGCTATCCAGCCGCCAAAGCAGCGGGCGAAACCGGCGACGAGGCCGATTATCAGACCGCCGGCCAGGCCGAGGACGGAAATCCACAGCGTCATTTTGGCGCCTTCCAGCAAAATTGGAATGGCAGGCCAGATGGCACTCCAGTCAAACTGCATAATTCGTTCCTGTTACCGTGTCGAAAAACAGAGGCGCGCCTCTGAGAAAAGTGACTCAGGTCTGCGGCAAGGTGCTACCCGGATGGTGGCCAGGGGCCCTGTCCGGGTGAGCAGAATTCAGCAGACCTGTAAGCGATCAACTCTGATTATTATTTTGGCTCAGTACCGAACCATTTTTTGTAAATTTCGTTGTAGGTGCCGTTTTCACGCAGCGTTTTCAGCGCGCCGTTCACTTTCTCGCGCAGTTCGTCGCTGCCTTTCGGGAAGGCGATACCGTAGTTTTGCGCTTCCAGCGATTCCCCTACCGCTTTAAACTGACCGTGGCCAGCCGTTTTGATGAAGTACAGGATGTTTGGCGTGTCGTGCAGAACGGCGTCGGCGCGACCGGTACCCAGCTCCATATAGGCGTTATCGATATTCGGGAACTGACGCAGGTCTTTGGTTTTGATATTGGCTTTCGCGTAGTCAACGGAGCCGGTACCGCCTTTTACTGCCACGACTTTACCGTTCAGGTCCTTCACATCTTTGATGTCGTTGTTATTGGCTTTCACCATCACCAGCAGACCGCTCTTATAGTAGCCATCGGAGAACTCGATCGCTTTCTTGCGCTCTTCAGTAATGGTAATCCCCGCCAGCGCGAGGTCGATGTTTTTCGTTTGCAGGGCAGGGATGATGCCGCTGAAATCCATCGGTTTCAGGGTGTAGTTCAGTTTTAACTCTTTGGCGATGGCGTCCCACAGGTCGACATCAAAACCGACATACTTATCACCTTGCTTAAATTCAAACGGTACAAACGCCGTATCGGTCGCCACAATCAGTTGTTTTTCAGCGGCCTGAGAAGAAACCGCAAAAGCCAGGGTCAGTGCAGCCAGTGAAA
Organism: Raoultella sp. T31; assembly: GCF_002806725.1. NCBI lineage: Bacteria > Pseudomonadati > Pseudomonadota > Gammaproteobacteria > Enterobacterales > Enterobacteriaceae > Klebsiella > Raoultella sp. T31. The sequence continues at coordinate 91,251 of NZ_PIBO01000011.1, read as the reverse complement.
CTTTTAATACAGACTTCATAGCATTTCCTTTTTTATCCACGGGACGATCCCCTGCGAGAACGTTTAACCCTATGAAAAAATCGTGCCAGTTTTACAACTTGTTGTTTTATAACAGACCAAGTCTATCCTGTTGCACGGTTTCGGTTACAGGTCACGATAAATGCACCGCATTGGGGCGTCATTCTGGTGCGCCATAAACACGCCGAATAACAAGTGCATTTTTAACGCAAACACTGATGGTAAAACAATCTCGATGTAACGATTGTGTGAGGTGATTATTACAATTGTTTTACTTTTGTACGTATTTTGTGCATTGTTGTGCACTGAAATGGTGCGGGTGGGGAGCGAGGAAAAAATCAGGCGGCAGAGGTCAGGGTAAGCGGAAAAAAAACCGCCAGCGAGGCTGACGGTGATAGTGCGGGATGAAGCAGGATTATGCGATGTTGGCTTCGATGAACCACAGGAATTTATCCAGATCGCGGGAGGCGGCGGTAAAGATGTCGGCGGTGTCTTCATCTTTTGCTTCGCCGATCGCTTTACGCACGTCATTGGCCACAATCGCGTAGCGGTCAGCCAGCTCTTTCAGGTGATCCTGAACGTTGTGAATATCCAGCGGGTAGCTTTTTAGCGGAGTTTTGCTGTTGATCACCTGAGTGGTGCCCAGCGCGACGCCGCCCAGCTGTACAGCGCGTTCCGCCATGGTGTCGAGGTGGTCGGTCAGCGCGGTGCGGAAGCCATCCAGCATTTCATGAACGGCAATAAAATTGGCACCGCGCATATTCCAGTGAGCCTGCTTGGTAATCAGCGACAGGTCAATGAACTGGATCACCTGACGATTCAGCAGCTCGACGGTTGCTTTCTTCTCATTGTCGGCAACATCGTTGCGGGTATAGAGCAGATCGGATGCTTTCGTTTTAACCAGTTTTGCGGTACTCATAGTTTCATATCCTCTTGATATTTATACTCGTCATACATCAAATGTGAATTAAATGGAGCGCGTGTCCCCGGTAACTGATGGCACTAAGTATAGCAATGGATTGGAGTATGAAGAGGGTGGTAGTCCCTATCGGTTTGATAGCGCGGGGGCGTTGGCTATTTTGAAAAACGCGTGAAATTGCGTAAAAAGCCAGCGTGGGAGCGCGGTTCTGCGCGGGGCGAGACCGCGTGCAGAACCGGTAACGTCAGCTAGCTGATATCCACTTTTTCGATTTTGCTTGCCCGATGCATCGTCAGCGTCGAGCCCATCGAGGCGAGGATAATAGCTCCGAGCGCCAGAGTTTGCGTAAAGGTCAGCGTCTCCCCAAGAAATATCATGCCCGATAGCGCAGCGAGCGCCGGCTCCATGCTCATCAGGGTGCCGAATGTGCGGGTGGGCATACGGGTGAGGGCAATCATTTCCAGCGAGTAAGGCAGCGCCGTAGAGAGGATGGCGATGGCCAGTCCCAGCGGCAGCAGCGACCACTGGAACAGCGTGTCGGTCGCCTGCAGCATGCCCAGCGGCACAAAGACGACGGCGGCAATAAGCGACCCCATCGCCACCGTTGCCGGACCGTGTTCTTCCCCGGCCCGCTGGCCGGTCAGAATATAGACGGCCCAGCAGCTCCCGGCACCCAGCGCCAGCAGTGAGCCGGTCAGATCAACCTGCGCGACGTCTTGACCCAGCGGCAGCAGGAACCACAGCCCGAGCACGGCCAGAATGACCCAGACGAAATCGAGCGGACGCCGCGAGCCGAACAGCGCGACCGCCAGCGGCCCGGTAAACTCCAGCGCCACCGCAATTCCCAGCGGAATACGCTGAATCGATAAGTAAAACAGATAGTTCATGCCGCCCAACGTCAGACCGTATAAGAGGAGCGGCAGGCGCTGCTCTGCGCTAAAGCGCAGACGCCAGGGCTTGAAGATGATAACCAGAATCAAGGTGCCTAACGCCAGACGCAGAGCGGTCACCCCGGGGGCGCCGACGAGCGGGAACAGCGATTTCGCCAGCGATGCGCCGCTCTGAATAGAGACCATGGCGATTAAAACAACCAGCGTCGGCAGCCATGCCGGTATTTTGCGGGACGAGCCGGGCATCCTTTCTCCTGTCAGGGTTTGTCAAGTGCGGTAAAACTTCCAGTTTAAATGAATTAGCTGGCTACGGTTTATCTATTGTTGAAAAAAACGCGTACCGGAAGCGTACAATGCGGCGAGACGAGAAGAGAAATTAACCGGTTGATTAGGATTAATCTGGATGCACGAGCGGGGCCTTATCGGCCTTAATAGTAGGGTGTTCGCCAAAAGCGTTTGTTTTCCAGTTTGTTACAGAAATATGGAAACTTTTAGTTACATGAAAAGGTATGTTAGACAGTGTAAAGCCAAAAGAGTTTCCTGAAAGTTTTTGATATATTTAAGACTTAGGACTTATTAGAAACACATTTGAGGTGGTTATGAATAAAATTGCACGTTTTTCAGCACTGGCCGTTGTTCTGGCTGCATCCGTAGGTACCGCTTTCGCTGCAACTTCTACCGTTACCGGTGGTTATGCTCAGAGCGACATGCAGGGTGAAGCTAACAAAGCTGGCGGTTTCAACCTGAAGTACCGTTACGAGCAAGACAATAGCCCGCTGGGTGTTATCGGTTCTTTCACCTACACCGAAAAAGATCGTACTGAAGCTGGCGTATACCAGAAAGGCCAGTACTACGGCATCACCGCAGGTCCGGCTTACCGTCTGAACGACTGGGCTAGCATCTACGGCGTAGTGGGCGTTGGTCACGGTAAATTCCAGGACAACAGCTTCCCGAACAAGCACGACATGAGCGACTACGGTTTCTCCTACGGTGCAGGTATGCAGTTCAACCCGATCCAAAACGTTGCTCTGGACTTCTCCTACGAGCAGTCTCGTATTCGTAACGTTGACGTTGGCACCTGGATCGCTGGCGTTGGTTACAGCTTCTAATCACTTCGGTGATATAAAAAATCCGCCTCACAGGGCGGATTTTTTTTGCCTGAAATACGCGGCGTTCGCCGATTTGCCGCCGGGCTTTCCGGCGGCGAACCCTGCTAGTGGGTCGTGAACAGATCGCTACCCAGATGGGTATAGTCCACTTTCTGTAGCTGGAAGTTGGTGATATAGGTCGGCCCGGCAGCTTGTTCGGAGATGAAGCGGTAGCGAGGCTTAATCTCGGTGGCGCTGATCCCGGTCCACTGTGAGAAGAAGCCGAGGAAATCGTTGGCGGAGCGCCGTGCTTTAATCACTTTATGCGCTTTATCATCGCTGGACAGCACCATAAACGGCACCTGGAAATTCTGCTGGTACTTATCATCGTGCGCCAGGTACTGAACCTCTTTACCGCGTTCTTTAAAGGCCAGACCGTGATCGGAAAAATAGGTCATTGAGAAGCTTTCACCCGAATTCTGCAGCTGATGATAGAGCTTGCTCAGCAGGGTATCGGTTTGCGTCATGCTGTAGAGATAACAGGATGTCTCTTTTGATTGCACAAAGACGGTATATTTCCCTTTGGTACGATCGCAGGCCTGCGGGTGAGATCCCATCAGATGCAGGACGATCAGCTGCGGCTGGGTCCGCTGCACGGAGAGCACCTGCTCGGTGAGCTTCAACAACTGCTCATCCTGCGTATTTTTGTTGGCCTCAAAGTCGCCATTCTTGAGGAACTGCACCTCATCCGCACGCTTTGCGATGCTGGCTATCGCCGTATCGTATTCGCCAATCTGCCCCTGATTGGAAAACCACCAGGTCTGGAAGCCGGCGCGGTTCGCCAGCGTGACGAAGTTATCCTGATATTGCGGTTTGCCGTCCACTACCCGGTTGAGCGTTAAGCCGAGTGATTTTTGCGTCGAACCGCTGGCGGAAATGTAGTCATTAAACAGATAGCCGTTAACCGAGCTGGCGAACGGGGTGTTGTCCCACTGGCCGCCAAACGCCCCGAGCGCATCGCGGCGCGCGCTCTCTCCGATGACCACGACGTAAAGCTGATATTTGGGTTTGACCGCCAGCACATGCCAGCTGTCTTTCATATTGGCCAGTTGCGTCATGCGCGCCTGCTCGTCCAGCACTTCATTATTGTTGACCACCACGTCTTTCACGAAACGGAAGGCGGGGTAGCCGGTATCAATCACTTTGAAGACGCCGCCCCACGCCAGATTCTGCACCGGCTGCAGAAAGAAGATGCCGATGCTGAACAGCAGCCCAAGGATCTCCATTTTGCTCCACGGCTTACGCTCTTCCGGTTTGCGACGCACGGCAATCACGCCGAGCGCAAAAATAAAGACCGCCAGCAGGTAGTTGTACCAGGGAAAGATGGTCAGAATTTCCGTGGACTCTTCGACGTTGGTGGCATGCAGCGCCAGCAGCGTGTTGAAGTTGGGGGCGCCATACGCCTGGCCAAACGGGTAATACAAGGCGGCAAGCAGCGAGTAGCCTCCCACCACGACTTTTTGCATCCGCGGGGCATGACGCCACAGCAGATGTAGCACGCATGTAAATGCGACGGTATAGAGCAGACTCAATTCATAGCCGAGTGCGAGGTTAATCAGCAGAGACTGGAGAAAATAAAATCCTGTCCACGGGTTAAGGACTAATCCGCGAGCGACCAGCGTTTCTTTCAGGGTGACATTCATAGTTATTAATCAAAAAGACGCCATGTGCATCCCCTGGCATCAAGGGGTAAAACCTGCTGGACAGTGCCTGAAGAGGGTCTCTGCGAGCCGCAGTAGTGGCAGGGCTGACAAAAGATAGGGCTTGCAAATGATAAGGTCAACCGGACATAACGGATTGTTTTGAGAGAAAGCTTACAAAACTTGAAAAAAGCGGCGAGAGTGCGGGAAAACGGGTCAGTTTGACAGGAGATTATGACAAAAAAATGAAGCGGCGTGCCGCGACGCCGCATTTAGTGATGGGGTTTTTCCTGGCGATTCTTGCCGTTTATCATGTCGCACAGCATGTTAATTAGCATTAAACGGACTTGAAAAGGGGAATGAGTAAACACGCGTAAGCACCTCTTGAATTCGTTCATGGGACCTCCTGTAATTTCGCCCTTCGCTCCTTGAAGGATGTCTGCATTACATACAGATATAGCACAGGCTATATTTTATAGCTATGGCTAAAACGTTAATTTTTTGTGCTACGGGCCCAATCATTTACAATGGGGCTCTTTTGAGATGATGCTTGAGGCGTCACACGTATGAGGAAGCACAATGAACCGTCGCGCGGGTAGACCTATAACAAAAAAAGTGACGCAGCTTGTTAATGTTGAAGAACACGTTGAAGGGTTTCGTCAGGTGCGCGAAGCTCACCGTCGGGAGCTGATTGACGACTACGTTGAACTGATTTCAGATCTGATTCGCGAAGTGGGAGAGGCGCGTCAGGTTGATATGGCCGCGCGCCTGGGGGTCTCCCAGCCAACGGTGGCCAAAATGTTAAAACGCCTGGCCAGCGTCGGCTTGATTGAGCAGATCCCGTGGCGCGGGGTCTTTTTAACCCCGGAAGGCGAGAAGCTGGCGCATGAGAGTCGCGAACGCCATCAGATCGTCGAGAATTTCTTACTGGTTCTGGGCGTGAGTCCGGAGATAGCCCGCCGCGATGCGGAAGGGATGGAACATCACGTCAGTGAAGAGACCCTGGCGGCATTTAATCAGTTCACTGTTAAATATGGGCGGCAAGGAGAATGAGTCTTCCGTTTATCCAGTCTCTGGCCCGCGATCGTTTTCTGCATTTACTCCTGATCATCGCCTGCGGTTTAAGTTTCTTTGTCCCGTTTGCGCCAAAAAGCTGGCCTCAGGCTATCGACTGGCACACCATTATCACCCTGAGCGGTTTGATGCTGCTGACCAAAGGGATTGAGCTGAGCGGCTACTTTGATGTGCTCGGCCGCAAAATGGCGCGGCGGTTTGCCACCGAGCGCCAGCTGGCCATTTTTATGGTCCTTGCGGCAGCGCTGCTCTCGACGTTCCTGACCAATGATGTGGCGCTGTTTATCATCGTACCGCTCACGCTGACGTTGAAAAAGTGGTGCGCGATACCGGTTAACCGGCTGATTATTTTCGAGGCGCTGGCGGTCAACGCCGGATCTTTGTTAACACCTATCGGCAATCCACAAAATATCCTGCTGTGGGGGCGATCCGGGCTTAGCTTCCTTGGGTTTATCGGGCAAATGCTGCCGCTGGCGGCGGCAATGATGCTGACGCTGCTGGCGCTGTGCTGGTGCTGTTTCTCCGCCAGCCGCCTGTCCTTTCAAAGCGCGGATCGGGCGCCATCGTGGCAGCCGAAGCTGGTTTGGAGCTGTCTGGCGTTTTATCTGATATTCCTGACGGCCTTAGAAATGAAGCTTGAACTGTGGGGCCTGGGGCTGATTATTCTCGGTTTTCTGCTGCTGGCGCGAGCGGTGATTATCCATGTGGACTGGTCGCTGCTGCTGGTCTTTATGGTGATGTTTATCGATGTTCATCTGTTGACGCAGCTTCCCGCGCTGCATCAGGTGCTAAGCGGCGTCGGCCAGCTTTCTGCTAGCGGCTTGTGGCTGTCGACGATTGGCCTGTCGCAGTTTATCAGCAACGTACCGGCCACCATTCTGCTGCTCAACTATGTCCCTCCTTCGACGCTGCTGGCCTGGGCGGTCAACGTTGGCGGCTTTGGCCTGCTTCCCGGCTCGCTGGCCAATTTAATCGCGCTGCGTATGGCGTCAGATCGCCGCATCTGGTGGCGTTTCCATCTTTACTCTCTGCCGCTGTTGCTGTGGGCGGGGGCGGTCGGTTACGCATTATTGCTATTTATCGCCTGATTTTCGGAGGATTGGGCAAGGAACAGACAGAATCACCCCATTCGCCCGCTTCGCCGCGGGCGTATAACGTTAACGCTGAGGTTTAATATCCTGATGAGGAGAGTCCAATGCGTTATCAAAAACTCGGAAACACCGGTCTGTTTGTCTCCCGACTGTGCCTGGGCACCATGACTTTTGGCGGCGAAGGCGGCATGTGGGGGAAAATTGGTCAGCTGCGCCAGACGGAGGCCGAACAGCTGGTGGGCAGTGCGCTGGATGCGGGCATTAACTTTATCGACACCGCCGATGTCTATTCTGAGGGCCGGGCGGAAATGTTAACCGGCCAGGCGCTAAAAAACCTGAAGGTTCCGCGCGAGAACGTGGTGGTCGCCACCAAAGCCTTTGGCGAAACCGGTACGGCCGGCGTCAACTCCCGCGGCAATTCGCGCTTTCACATCATGGGAAGCGTCAAAGAGAGTCTGCGACGGCTGCAGCTCGATCATATCGATCTTTATCAGCTCCACGGTTTCGATCCGGCAACGCCCATTGAGGAGACGCTCTACGCGCTGGATAACCTGGTGCAGCAAGGGCATGTTCGCTATATCGGCGTGTCAAACTGGGCGGCCTGGCAAATCGCAAAAGCGCTGGGGATTTCCGCGCGCCTGGGGCTGTCGCGCTTTGCTTCCCTGCAGGCTTACTACACCATCGCCGGGCGCGATCTGGAGCGTGAACTGATCCCGATGATGCAGAGTGAAGGGGTCGGTTTGATGGTCTGGAGTCCGCTGGCCGGCGGTTTGCTGAGCGGGAAGTACGATCGCGATGGTCAGAGCGCCGAAGGCGGCCGCCGCCAGACGTTTGATTTCCCGCCGGTAAATAAAGATCGCGCCTTCGACTGCATCGATGTTATGCGCGTCATCGCGCAGGCGAAAGGTGTTTCGGTCGCCCAGATTGCTCTTGCCTGGCTGCTGCATCAGCCGGCGGTCAGCAGCGTGATTATCGGCGCAAAACATCCCGCGCAGCTGGCGGACAACCTCGCCGCCGTCGATATTCACCTGAGCGAAGAGGAGCTGGCCCAGCTGGATGCGGTCAGCGCCCTGCCGCGCGAATACCCCGGCTGGATGCTTGAGCGCCAGGGCGAATATCGCCGCGATCAGCTCGCCCGGCAATAAACACCGTACGTTGTCTGGCCGGATCGGCGCCCCCGATCCGGCTTTTTTATTTGCTGCGCTCACAAAAAACGATCCTTTGTTTTGCCTGGGAAGAGAATACTGTTTATATGACTAGTCATGAAATATAAATGACTAGTCATAAAGGGGCGAGAGATGAACAATGCACTACCGGCGGACTTTTTGTGGGGGAACTCGGTTTCCAGCATGCAGACGGAAGGAGCCTGGAATGAAGGGGGGAAGGGGATGTCGGTGTACGATGTTCGCGAGCCTGCGGAATTCGCCTCCGACTGGAAAGTCGCGACGGACTCTTACCATCGCTATCGGGAAGATTTCGACCTGATGCAGGATCTGGGGATGAACTGCTATCGTTTCCAGATTGCCTGGAGCCGGGTATGTCCGCTGGGCGACGGCGAATTTAATGAACAGGGGATCGCCTTCTATCACCAGTTTATTGATGAACTGCTCGCCCGCGGTATTGAGCCGATGATCTGCCTGTATCATTTCGATATGCCGCTTTCGCTGGCGGAACGCTATAACGGTTTCACCGATCGTCGCGTGATGGACGCTTTTATTCGTTACGGCCAGAAGATGATCGCCTGCTACGGCGACAAGGTGAAGTACTGGCTGACCTTCAACGAGCAGAATCTCTACCATATGCCGGAGGCGTTCCTTATTACAGGCTATCTGCGCGGTGAGAAAACCCTGCGCGAGCTGTACCAGATCCAGCACCACGTGATGATGGCCCACGTGCACCTGACCCACTATCTGCACCAGGTGAAACCGCAGTGTTTAATGGGCGGTATGCTGGCGCACGCGCTGGTCTATCCGGCGACCTGTAAGCCACGCGATATTCTCTGCGCTCAGCAGCTGGATGAGTTCTTTAACCAGAATCTGCTGCGCGCATTTGCCGGAGAAGGCTACAGCCCGGAAGTCATGCATTTCGTGGCGCGGGAAGGTTTTAGCGAGATCTACCGGGAAGAGGATCTGGCGCTGATGGCGACGGTAAAAGTCGACTATCTGGCCTTCAGCTACTATGCCAGCCGGACCCTCGACAGCGATCCTGTGCCGCCTGATACGCCGGTGAACAACTATATGCTGTTCGGTGATAAAGCGAATCGCTGGTTGAAAGCAACGGAATGGAACTGGCAGATTGACCCGCTCGGTTTCCGTATGATTATCACGCGCTACTACAACGACTGGCGTTTGCCGGTATTCCCGATTGAAAACGGCATTGGCGTGATTGAGTCATGGGATGGTGAGACGCCGGTGGCCGATGATTATCGTATTGCCTATCATCGCGATCATATCAACGCCATGAAAGAGGCGATATTTACCGATGGCGCGCAGGTGATGGGCTACCTGGGCTGGGGATTGATTGATATCCTTAGCTCTCAGGGCGATATGCGCAAGCGCTACGGTGTGGTGTATGTGAATCGCGAAAACCACGATCTGAAAGACCTTAAGCGCGTGCCGAAGAAAAGCTACGCCTGGTTAAAACAGGCTATCCACAGCAATGGTGACGTGCTGTAGCGGGGCTATCTGTTCTCAGGCCCGCCAGCGTTTGGGCAACAGAACACTTCCAGAGAACATCATTAATAAAAGGACGGGGAATGACGGCGAAGTATCTTGCGATCGCGCGGGAAATCAAAAAACGAATTATCAGCCAGCAGTATCTCGCCAGCGCCCCGTTACCCGACCAGTTTGCGTTGGCAGCGGAATTTAACACCAGCAGGATGACCATCCAGCAGGCGATGCGCCAGCTGATTGTCGAGGGGCTTATCTATACCCGCAAAGGGCAGGGCACTTTCGTGCGCAAGAACTTTCTGCAGCTCTCGCAGTGGGAACTGCCGGGTAGCGATTACTTCGGCGCCACCAAAACCTGGGAGCATCTGGGGGAGGTGACCAGCCAGGTGATCCGCTTTGAACCGCGCTTTGCCACGGAAAAGGAGCAAGCCTCGCTGATTATCGACGCCGATGCCCCGGTCTATGACTTTGTCCGCCTGCGGGTGCTCAATGGCGAGCCGGTCTCGCTGGATATGACGGTGATGCCCGTGGCGCTGGTGCCGGGGCTTAATAAAACCCATCTGGAAAGTTCGGTGTTTCGTTACGTGCAGGAGACGCTGGGGCGAAAGCTGATGGGCTCGTATCGCGTGGTCCGGGCGATGAAGCCGGATGCGCTGGATCAGCAGCATCTGAACTGCGGCGAGAGCGATCCGGTGCTGGAAGTCGAGCAGGTTATCTATCTGGAAGACGGGACGCCGCTGGAGTATGCCCGCTGCCACTATCGCTACGATCATGGCGGCATTATCCTGGTCAATAACGGATAAAAAAGGCGGGCACCGGGCCCGCCTTTTCATACTGTTACGTCAGAAGATTAGTTCAGACGAACCGGCATACCGGAACGGTTCTGGATAGCCTGCTCGACAACGGTCTGATCGACGTCGGGCTGGCCGGTGACCGCCTGAACTTCTTTGGTCAGCGCAATCGGTACGATTTCACCACCCTGGAACTGTGCTTCGGTGGTGGACAGCGGGTTATGTACTTCGACATAACGGCTACCGTCCGGCTCGGTGGTCGCTTTCACCGGCTCATCGATAAACTCGACGCGGGTATCAACCGGCACATTTTCAAACAGGAATTTGATGTCATCGTTACGCAGACGGACGCAGCCGTGGCTGACGCGCAGACCGATACCGAAGTTAGCGTTGGTGCCGTGGATAGCATACAGACGACCAATATACAGCGCATACAGGCCCATCGGGTTGTCAGGACCCGCCGGTACGACGGCCGGCAGCGGGTTACCCGCCGCGATGTATTCCGCGTGCATCTTCGCCGTCGGCGTCCAGGTCGGACCCGCTTTCTTACGTTCTACCTTGGTGACCCACTTGATCGGCGTATCTTTGCCCAGCTGGCCGATACCAATTGGCAGCACGATAACGGTGTTGGTGCCTTTCGGGTAGTAGTAAAGACGCATTTCCGCGCTGTTGATAACGATACCTTCATGCACGGTATCGGGCAGAATCAGCTGCTGCGGGATATTCAGCACGGTGCCGCCCTTCGGCAGATAGGTATCCACGCCCGGGTTGGCTTCCAGCATGTTGGACAATCCCATCTGGTATTTAGCCGCGAAATATTCCAGCGGTTGCTTGTTGTTATCAGGAACCGTAATCACCTGGTTCTGACCAATCAGTCTACTGCCGTCGGTTGGCAGTGGATAAGTGACAGCGGATGCTGTGTTGCAAAAGCCGACGAGGGCGAAGGCTGCCGCTAAAAGTGTCGATATTTTCATATTCTTCATGTCGTGTGCAGTGGCAAAGCCACAAAGGCCTTTGTCAGATGATTTAGCTAATAGATGGGAGCGCATTATATGTGCATTCCATCAAACAGGGAAATCAGATGTGTACGAAATCACACTTTTTTGCCAGTTGTTTCAACTGTAGCCCGCCGTTTTTCATTTCTGCGCAAATCGTGGCGGAAAAAAGGCGGCATTTACCCCTCGAGAAACCGCGAGCGCAGCGCTTCTCGCGCCTCTGGCGTCAGCTGATACTCCTGTTCCAGCCATGTATCCACACTGGAATAGCGGTCGTGAATCGCCGATAGCGCCGCCGCGAGGTACGACTCATGTACCGTCAGAATTTCTGCCAGGTTCTGCCGTCCGCGGGGGCTCAGTTCATTGTCGAGCAGGCTGAGGATCCCGGTTTCGACCTGGTTTAGCATGCCGTGGGTGAGGAGATACTCCTCCATCACCGTCGGCGTGTCGCAGCCAAGGGCGAACAGCGCCAGCGCGCAGCCGACGCCGGTACGGTCTTTGCCTACCGCGCAGTGCTGCAACAGCGCGCCGTCAACAGGCTGCATCAGCCAACCGGCAAGCTGGCGATAGGCGGCGTTGTTAAAGGGCAACTGACGATAAAGCTGCAGCATAAACTTCTCGCCGTTCATGGCATTGAGCGTCGCGGCATTCAGCTCCGTGACTTTGGCATCGACGTCTGGCGTCAGAGGATTGGCGGGCGCATTGAGATAACGCATCCGTTCATTGAGCCTGTCGGGGCTGCGCTGGACCTCGTGCGGATCGCGATAATCAATGACCCGGGTCACCGGCAGAGTGTCGAGATGGCTCAGATCTTGATCGGTCATCTGGTGTAACGAACCGGAGCGCAGCAGTTTCCCCTGGCGCACGCGGCGACCGTCGGCGGTGTGCAGGCCGCCGAGGTCGCGAAAGTTGATACCGCCCTGAAGCGATAAGAATGCCGGATGGCGAGAGTATGTCGTCATAGGTTCCTTCCAGATTAAGGGAAAAAATCATGTATCGGGTAAATGAATCGCGCACGATAAGAGAGACCGTACCACAGGCGCCGCCTGCGATTTTATTGCAAACCGTGAAAAGTGATGGCTTTGCTGGCATAATGCCCGATGTATCACACTTCTCATTCTCTTTTTTCAGGATAACCCCGTGCTAGTATCCAGCAACGTCACCATGCAGTTTGGCAGTAAGCCGCTGTTCGAAAACATCTCCGTCAAATTTGGCGGCGGCAACCGTTACGGCCTGATTGGCGCTAACGGTAGCGGTAAATCCACCTTTATGAAGATCCTCGGCGGCGATCTTGAGCCGACGTTGGGTAACGTCTCTCTCGATCCCAACGAACGTATCGGTAAACTGCGTCAGGATCAGTTCGCCTTTGAAGAATTCACCGTGCTGGATACGGTCATTATGGGCCACGGCGAGCTGTGGGAAGTGAAACAGGAGCGCGATCGCATCTATTCCCTGGCGGAAATGAGCGAAGAAGACGGCTATAAAGTGGCCGACCTGGAAGTCACTTACGGTGAAATGGACGGCTATTCTGCCGAAGCGCGCGCCGGTGAGCTGCTGCTTGGCGTCGGGATCCCGGTTGAACAGCATTACGGCCCGATGAGCGAAGTGGCGCCAGGCTGGAAGCTGCGTGTACTGCTGGCGCAGGCGCTGTTTTCCAACCCCGATATTCTGCTGCTCGATGAACCGACGAACAACCTGGACATCGATACCATTCGCTGGCTGGAGCAGGTGCTGAACGAACGTGACAGCACCATGATTATTATCTCGCACGACCGTCACTTCCTGAACATGGTCTGCACCCATATGGCCGATCTCGACTACGGCGAACTGCGCGTGTATGCCGGCAACTACGATGAATATATGACCGCCGCGACCCAGGCGCGCGAACGCCTGCTGGCCGACAACGCCAAGAAAAAAGCGCAAATCGCCGACCTGCAATCCTTCGTCAGCCGCTTTAGCGCCAACGCTTCAAAATCGCGCCAGGCGACCTCACGCGCCCGCCAGATTGACAAAATTAAGCTGGATGAAGTGAAAGCCTCCAGCCGTCAGAACCCGTTCATCCGTTTTGAACAGGATAAGAAGCTGTTCCGTAATGCGCTGGAAGTGGAAGCGCTGGCGAAAGGTTTTGACAATGGTCCGCTGTTCAAAGGGATCAATCTTCTGCTGGAAGTGGGCGAGAAGCTCGCCGTGCTCGGGATCAACGGCGTGGGTAAATCCACGCTGCTGAAAACCCTGGTAGGTGAACTGGAACCGACCAGCGGCAGCGTAAAATGGTCTGAAAACGCGCAGATTGGCTACTACGCGCAGGATCATGAATACGAATTTGAAAACGATCTGACCGTCTTCGACTGGATGAGCCAGTGGAAGCAGGACGGCGATGACGAGCAGGCGGTGCGCAGCATCCTCGGTCGTCTGCTGTTTAGCCAGGACGATATCAAAAAGCCGGCAAAAGTGCTGTCCGGTGGCGAGAAAGGCCGCATGCTGTTCGGTAAGCTGATGATGCAAAAACCGAACATCCTGGTCATGGACGAACCGACTAACCACCTGGATATGGAATCGATCGAATCGCTGAACATGGCGCTGGAGATGTATCAGGGGACCCTGATCTTCGTTTCCCACGACCGTGAGTTCGTCAGCTCCCTGGCGACCCGGGTGATCGAAATTACCCCTGAGCGCGTGATCGACTTCAGCGGTAACTACGAAGATTACCTGCGTAGCAAAGGTATCGAATAACCTTTCCTGACGTGGGCTACAGGGCTGAACGGGCCCTGTAGTCCCGTTAAAGAGAGGAAACCTCCTGGCCGCAATGGTAAGACAGACTTATCGTGCCTCCATAAATGCAGGTAGCGTTGGTACAGGTAATACCGACAGGACTTTAAGGCGCTGTAAAGTTCGCTGTTGGGCGCATTCCAGATGATCGCACAGACACGCGGCCGCCAGCTCCTGGTTGCCTTTCAATAGCATTTCGTATACCAGACAATGCTCTTCCAGCATGGCTGTTTCCACGGGGATCGCCAGCAGATCGTAAAAAATGCGGGTGACGATAAAGGGGGACTGATTCTGACGCAGTATCTGCATCATCAGCTTATTACCCGCAGGTTCAAGACAGCGTACGTGCAAATCTTCTTCCAGCATTTCCAGTTCCGCCGGCGATAGCCGTCTGCCTTTGCATTTCTGGGTTCTTGACAGCGCCGCCGTCAACCATTCTGGAGAAAGGTGCTTCCCTGCCTTACGTAATGCAGCGGGTTCCAGATTTGCTCGAATTTCAAAATGATCGGCGATTTCGCGGGCGGTCAACGGGCCGGTTAGCCATTGAGAATAAGGCTCTTTTTCCACCAGACCTTTGTCACGAAGCCGCATCAGGCTCTCGCGGATCACTGAACGGCTGATATTGTAATGCTGTGCCGCTTTTTGCTCATCAACCTGATAGCAGCCAAATATCATGGCCGTGGAGAGGACAATCTGGAGATTTTCCAGCACTTTTTCGCCAGAGCTACGTGTATCTACCAGCTCTTCCTGTTCATCCAGCCCCAGCAGTTCACGCGTGAGAGCAATGCGCAGAGGTTCTATCTCCTCGGCATCCTGCGCCACGATAAAACCCCGCCCTTCAAAACGCGCAATCAGGCCTTCTTCATGTAACAGGCTTAGCGCCCGGCGAACCGGCACCCGACTGGTGCCAAACAGTTGCGCCAGTGGTCCTTCCAGTAGTACCAGACCCTGAGGTATTTTTTTCTGTATCAATAAGTTATGTAAAACATGCCGAATGACTTCGTAGCGCGATGAGCCAGTATCTTCCGCTGCCTTGTGTGTACTGTTTGTCCGCATGATCATTTTGTCAGTCCTGTTCCAGTCATGACACATTATCACATCCTGATGGAGGGCAAACTGCCGTATGTACTGGCACTACTATAGTGCAGTCTGCCCAATAACGGATCATTGATTTAAATATACATTTAAAGAAAGAGGCTTGCTGTATGAGATTCACTTTTTGCGTACATGAATTTTATTTTTTTAAAATATTGATAAATTTGTAAAAAATAAAATATTAAACACTAAGATCACAATTTCATTACTTTTAATTCGAATTTATGGCATTGGTATTGCTAATCTTTAAATGAACATTAATTGAAAATGTACATTTAAGGGTGGCGTATGAACGCTGAGAATATTCGTTACCAGTTTCAGTTGGGTCAGCTTGATGCCTGCGATATTGCTGCACTGTTTTGCCAGGGCAGTCTCACGCCGTCGGCCTTTATCGAGGTCTGCCTGGCTGCTGCTGAGCGGAGCAGCAACATTTTCATCACGCTTACCCATGAGCGTGCACGCGAAGAGGCGGCCGCATCGACATTACGTTGGCGGCAGGGAAGACCTCTGAGTGCCTTAGACGGTATTCCTGTTGTCTGGAAGGATCTGTTCGATCTCGCTGGTACCAGAACGACCGCTGGTTCTGCGACGCGTTTGCAGGTGCCAGAGGCCAGTGAAGACGCCGGGATGGTCATCCGGTTAACCCAGGCCGGTATAGTGAATATGGGTAAAACTAATTTGAGCGAGTTCGCTTTTTCCGGGCTAGGGATTAACCCGCTATTCGGTACACCAGTAGTCTGCTCCAGGCGGTCAACAGAACATGTTCCCGGTGGCTCATCAAGCGGGTCTGCTTGCGCGGTTTCCGCAGGATTGGCCTGTTTTGCTATAGGCACCGATACGGCAGGTTCAATTCGGATACCGGCGGCGTTTAACGGTGTTATTGGCTATCGCGCAAGCCGCCATCGCTACACCGACAGCGGGGTATTTCCCTTGGCTGCGTCCTTGGATACGCTGGGCCCACTATGCCGAAGCGTCCGGGACGCGCGTGAGCTCGATGTTATCCTGTGTGGCACAACCGATGAGGCTTTCAGTACGCCACGTTTTATCGCCGATCCCGTGCTGCTCGATAGCGCCGATGCGGCGGTGCGGGAAAAGAGCTACCGCTGCCTGGCCTTGCTTGCGGCAAGCGGCTTTACGGTAGACTTTCGTCCCGTTCACTCCTTTCATCGGGCTCTGGCATGGATTGCCGAACATGGATGGCCTGGAGCGATTGAAGCTTTCCGACTGCATGCCGATCTGCTGAATTCTCCCGCGGCTGAAAAAATGGACCCTTTCATTCGGCGGCGCTTAGAGGACTCCGGACAGCTTAGCCCCTCGCTTCTTGATGACTTTTTACAGCAACGATCCGCCTGGCAGTGCGCCATGGCCGCTGAACTGGATGGCGCCATTCTGGTTACACCGACAGTGGCGCATGTTGCCCCTCTTTATCAGCCATTAATTGCTGATGCAACGGCATTTGCCAAAACCAATATCGCAACGCTGCGTTTAACTATGCCGGGTAGCTTACTGGATATGCCCGGCGTGGCGTTTCCTGCCGGTACGGATACTGACGCGCTGTACACCAGTCTGCTTTTCTCATTACCCGCTGGCGAAGATCGCCGGCTCCTGATGGCTGCCAGTGCGGTAGCCAATGTTCTTGCGCCGCGCCGCGCTGCTGGCGCGGATTTCTCTGCAGTACAACCCTGAAGGAACTGAACTATGGCCAAAGAAATACTTTGTGCATTTGGTGTGGACGTTGATGCCGTCGCTGGTTGGTTGGGTTCATATGGCGGTGAAGATTCTCCCGATGATATTTCTCGCGGTTTGTTTGCCGGGGAAGTCGGGACGCCGCGCCTGCTGAAAATGTTTGCTGAGCAGAAACTGCGTACGACCTGGTTTATCCCTGGTCATTCCATTGAAACCTTCCCTGAACAGATGAAAGCGGTAGTGGATGCCGGTCATGAAATCGGCATCCACGGCTATAGCCATGAAAACCCGATCGCGATGACGCCTGCGCAGGAGGAGGCGGTACTGGATCGCAGTATTGAGCTGGTAAGCCAACTTTCCGGTAAGCGCCCCACCGGGTATGTCGCTCCCTGGTGGGAATTCAGCAACGTGACAAATGAGCTGTTGCTGAAAAAAGGCATCAAGTATGACCACAGCCTGATGCATAACGATTTCCATCCGTACTACGTTCGCGTAGGTGATAGCTGGACCAAAATCGACTATAGCCAGCATCCCGATACCTGGATGAAACCACTGCAGCGCGGCGAGGAAACGGATCTGATTGAGATCCCTGCTAACTGGTATCTCGATGATCTGCCTCCCATGATGTTCATCAAAAAGTCGCCAAACAGTCATGGCTTCGTCAATCCCCGCCATCTGGAAGAGATGTGGCGCGACCAGTTCGACTGGGTGTATCGCGAAAATGACTATGCGGTATTTGCCATGACTATTCACCCCGATGTTTCCGGGCGTCCGCAGGTGTTGTTAATGCTGGAACGCTTAATTCAATACATCCGTAGCCATGAAGGCGTTCGTTTTGTGACTTTTGACGAGATTGCCGACGACTTTAAGCAGCGCAAACCGCGTTCGGCATAATCCCCTTAACCCCTGACTGAGTGATAGCACTATGAGCACGTTTAAAAAGATCTCCGTAAATGGCTGGCAGCCGCAGCAGTTGACTATCAGGGATGTGAAATTTGCCACCTGGATCGCTTTTTTTGCCTGGGTTTTTGCAGTCTATGATTTCATCCTTTTTGGCACACTGCTGCCGGAAATTGGTAGCCATTTTAACTGGAGCGAGGTTGAGCAGTCGGAGATTGCTACCTGGGTTGCCGTTGGCGGTGCGGTTATTGCACTGGCGATAGGGCCTCTGGTCGATCGCCTTGGCCGTCGTATGGGGATCGTCATCACCGTTGGCGGCGCTGCCATCTGCTCGTTGCTGACGGCGGTGGGCGGGGCCTGGGGGAAAGGTGCTCTGACGGCGATTCGCTCTGTCGCGGGTCTCGGTTACGCCGAGCAAACCGTCAATGCCACCTATCTGTCTGAGCTGTATAACGCGATTGATGATCCGAAACTCAACAAGCGCAAAGGATTTGTTTATAGCCTTGTTCAGGGCGGCTGGCCGGTGGGGGCCCTCGTTGCCTCAGCACTGACCGCGATTCTGATGCCTGTTATCGGCTGGCGGGGCAGTTTTATTTTCGCTGCGCTGCCTTCGTTGGTTATCGCTGTGCTTGCTCTGAAGCTGAAAGAAACGCCGCAGTTTCAGGTGCAAAAGAAGATTAGGCAGCTGCGTGAGCAAGGCAACGAGAAAGATGCGCGTCAGGTGGCAGAAGATTATCAGGTCTCTTATGAAGAGCATCATCGGGCAGGTCTGAGCGCAGCCTTTCGCGGCACGTCGCTGCGTTCAACCCTGGTACTCGGCGCTGCGGTGCTGATTAACTGGTTTGCCATCCAGATTTTCAGCGTCCTTGGCACGACCGTCATTACCAAAACCCACGATATCTCTTTTAATAACTCTCTGCTGATTCTGATCCTCTCGAATCTGGTGGGCTACTGCGGCTACCTGGCACACGGCTGGCTCGGTGATCGGATCGGGCGCCGCAATACCATTGCTGCGGGCTGGATGCTCGGCGGCATATCTTTTGCTGGCATGCTCTACTGCCCGGATAATTTTGCCACCATCGTAGCGCTCTACAGTATCGGGCTGTTTTTCCTGATTGGCCCATACGCGGCGGCCCTGTTCTTTATCAGTGAGAGCTTCCCGACCACAATTCGCGCCACTGCCGGTGCGTTGGTTGCCGCGATGGGGCCGGTCGGCGCGATTATCGCGGGTATTGGTACGACCAGCGTACTCAGCAGCGGCGGTCACTGGCAGGAGGCAGCGCTATGGTTTGGCGCCATTCCGTGCTTCGTTTCCGGCATCATCATTCTGCTTGCCCGCACGACGACGCATAACGGCGTTGATGTGAAAACGGTGGTGACCTCAACGCAGTCGCGGGTTTAAGGAGTAACGATGAAACCGACTTTGTTAACTCAACCGGTCGCCGCAATCAGCGGCGCCGCCAGCGGTATTGGTCTGGCGTTGGCCACACTCTACGCACAGCGCGGGGTACGTATTATCGCGGGGTATTATCCGGCAGATCCCCACGATCCTGCGGCGGCCGCCGCGCAGGTAGAGGCGGCTGGTGGCGATGCGCTTTGGCTACCGCTGGATGTCGGCTCGACCGCTTCCGTCGACACTTTTATCGCCCAGGGCGTACAGCATTTTGGCCGTCTCGATTACATGGTTGCGAACGCGGGTATTTTGCGTCGTGCCACTATTGAAGAGATGAGCGATGCTCTCTGGAACGATATGCTTAATGTTGATCTGACCGGAGTGATGCGCTGTTTCCGTGCCGCCGCACCGTATTTGAGCGCTGGCGCGAGTCTGGTGGCGGTATCTTCTATCGCAGGGGGCGTGTACGGCTGGCAGGAACATGCGCACTATGCCGCGGCTAAAGCGGCAGTTCCGGGGGTCTGCCGTTCGTTAGCCATTGAGCTTGCCCCAAAAGGTATACGCTGTAATGCCATTATTCCCGGTCTGATAGAAACGCCCCAGTCGCTGGATAAACAAAACTCTCTTGGCCCGGAAGGACTGGCCAGAGCCGCAAAAGCGATCCCACTTGCCCGGGTTGGTCGTGCGGATGAGATAGCTAAAGTGATTGCGTTTTTGACCAGCGAAGAAAGCAGTTATCTCACGGGTCAAAGTCTTATTGTTGATGGCGGGCTAACGGTCCGCTGGCCTGATTAAGGAGTGTTTATGCAACTAAAGGGTAAACGCTGCGTCATTACCGGCGCCGCCAGCGGCATAGGAGCGGCTATCGCTGAACTGTTTGCGCGTGAAGGCGCGCGGTTGGTTCTGGTCGATCGGCATAACGATAAGCTCAACGCGATAGTCAACCAACTCCAGCAATACGGTGCAGAGTACTGCGGCGTGGTGGCTGACGTTGGTCAGGTTGATGGGGCCACGGCTGGCGTTGATTGCTGCCTTGCGCGTTATGGCGGCATCGATATCCTGGTCAACAATGCCGGAATGTTAACGCAGGCACGTTGTGAAGATATTACGCTGGCGATGTGGGAAGAGATGATGGCCGTCGACCTGCGCAGTGTGTTTTTAGCGACCCAGCGGGCGCTGCCGGCAATGCTGGCGCAGCGTTGGGGGCGTGTGATTAATATTGCTTCACAGCTGGGAATTAAAGGTGGAGCGGAGTTGAGTCATTACGCCGCCGCTAAAGCTGGGGTCATCGGTTTTACCAAATCCCTGGCTCTGGAAGTGTCAGACCGTAATGTGCTGGTGAATGCCATTGCACCAGGTCCGATTGAAACCCCGCTGATTGATGGTATTAATGAGGCGTGGAAGCAGGCTAAAGCCGCCGGGTTACCGCTGGGGCGCTTTGGTCGCGCAGAAGAGGTGGCACCCGCGGCGCTTCTGCTGGCAAGCGAGCCGGGCGGCAATCTTTTTGTCGGTCAAACGCTTGGCCCTAATTCTGGCGATGTGATGCAGTAATGGAGTTGCTATGTGTGGAGTGTGCGGCTTACTCAATCATGGGCCGCAGTGGAGCGATCCGCTGCAGCAGGACATACCTCAACGCCAGCTACGCCTTCAGCAGCTAGCGCTGCTCAATCGGGTGTTGAAGCCCTGGCGATTGTCGCTGACGGAGTTTCATAATAGCTGGTTGCTGGCGAGCCCAACGGGTCAGCAAGCGCTGGTATATTCACTGGACGCATTGTGGATCGAGGCCGAAAAGATGAGCGGGCGTTCGGTGGATCCGCTGGACGAGAACTGGCTAGCGGCGCTGTAGCTACCGTCGGGAGGAACAGTGATGCAATACGAAGAAAAATTACCGCTCCATGTGCTGAGCGGTTTCCTCGGCAGCGGTAAAACAACCTTGTTAAAGGGCTGGCTGGCACAGCAGAATCTTAATGAAATCGCGCTGCTGGTAAACGAATTTGGTGAAGTAGGGATCGATCATTATCTGCTCAGTGAGGTCGCGCCGGAAACCGTGCTGTTACCGAGCGGCTGTGTCTGTTGCCAGATTCGGGGGGAATTGAAAACGGCGCTTCTCGACCTCTATGAACGCCGTGCGCGTGGGCTGCTTCCGCCATTTAACCAGGTCATACTGGAAACGACCGGGCTGGCTGATCCTGCGTCAATACTGTCGACGTTACTGCACGATCCTCAGCTCCAGCACCACTTCAGCCAGGGGACTCTGGTGACTCTGGTGGATGCAGAACATGCCCGATCTCAGGCAGAGACTCAACCTGAATGGCTGGCGCAGGTTACTGCTGCCGATAAACTGCTGCTCAGTAAATGCGATCGGACGACGAGGGAAGAGGCTGTCATGCTCCGTCAGTGGCTGCAGCAGCTTAACCCTCTGGCGGAACTGAGCGATACCCGGCAGGCGCTCAATGACTTTCATCGCTTATTTCAGCTCCAGGTTATGCGGGGTTCGCGGGAGCAGCGTTTCCGTTGGCTCGGGGCCTGCGGTCATGACGATTTTGTCCGGCATCCCGTTGCACATTCGACGTTACATCCTGCGACGCAAACCTGCGTGGTGACCCTGCAACAGTCGGTCAACTGGCTCTCATTTGCGATCTGGTTATCGATGCTATTACACTGCCACGGTGGCTCGATACTACGGATGAAAGGCATTTTACGCGTGAGTGAGAGCCGCTCGCCGATTGTCATCCACGGTGTCCAGCATACCTTACACCCGCCCGTGCACCTGCGAGACTGGCCAGGAGAACTGGAAGATTCGACGCTGGTCTTTATCTTACGCGGCCTGGAGGCCGATCGTTTGCAAAGCGCATTCAGTCGCTATATGCAGGAGCCATAAGAGGATGAACTCTGCTGCCGTCGTTAATAACCAGCTGACCTTACGCGTGCTTGGAACTTCCGTCACGCTGCTCGAAATACTGCGCGCGCGTGCAGAGCAGGATCTTGGTATCAAAATCGAATATCTGCTGCACAGCGTAGAAGATGCGCAACGGATCGCGGTGATGCATCCGGAAAGTTACGATCTCTACGATCAGTGGTTTCATAATATTGATTTTGTCTGGCCTGCGCGCGCCATTCAGCCGTTGGAGATTAAGCGGCTGAAATATTGGGGCGAAGTGAATGCATTAGCGAAAATCGGTACGCTCAGCGATGATGGAGTCCTTGCCGATGGCTGCGTGCCTGCGCAGCGGCTCTACGTACAGCGTAACCTGCATCTAAGTAGCCAGCCGGGCGAACTCATTAGCATGCTGCCCTTGACGCACAACGCCGACAGTTTCGCCTATCACGTCGATCGACTCCCCGCCGCGCTACGCGGGCAGGAGGAAAGTTGGGGGTGGTTGTTACATGAAGCCCTGACCGGGCAGGTCGCGTTGCAGGAAGATGCCGCGATGGGGGGGCTGGATGCGGCCCTGGCTATGCAGGGGGCCGGAATGGCCCGCTTTGCCAATACCGGAAATCTGACGCTGGAAGAGATCGATTTGCTGACTCAGGGGCTGGCGCGTCTTAACCGGCAGGGGCATTTCGCCGCGTTTTGGGCAACCCAGGAGCAGGCTTGCGATTTGATCGATAATTACCAGGTTGAGGTGCAGAGCCTGTGGGCACCTATCTATTTTCGCCATCATTTTCATCAACGTGGTTACAAAATGGCCCGCCCCCGGGAGGGCTATCGCGCCTGGTATGGTGGTATGTCCCTTTCACGTTGTGCGACCGGGAAAATTAAGGACGCGGCGTATGAATATCTCAACTGGTGGCAGTCCGGGTGGCCGGGAGCGGTGATGGCGCGTCAGGGTTATTATATATCCAACCCGGAACGCAGTCGTCAGTATCTTTCCGTTGCCGAGTGGGATTTCTGGTACGACGGCAAACCGGCGGCGGAAATGCTCTATGACGCGTGGGGCTCGCCGCTGATCCCCGCTGGAGAACGCCGCGATGGGGGCAGTTATGAACAGCGCATGAGCCATATTGCCGTATGGAATTCCGTTATGGATGAACATAATTATCTGACGCGCCGCTGGCAGGATGCGTTAGGACGCAAGTAAAAGATGTGGTGGCTGACTGGTGGCAGGGCATTGCATGCCCGACTGAATTGCGTTTAGCGACTGTTCAGCCCATTGGCGAAAGAATCCCCGTGGGCCAGGCGTTACCGCCGAACTTGTCGCCCCGGTCACGTTGCGTGCCCGGGGCCTTTACGCTTATTGGTTAACCAAATACCCACTCGCTGGCGGCTTCACCATTTATCAACAGCTTGCGCTTTTCGCCAGCGGGTAACGTCACTTTCAGCGCCTTCCATGCCGGGCGATAATGGCCGCGGGTGTTAATCTGCAGGTTGATGGTCGTGCTGCTGCAGACCATCTCCCACGTTAGCCACAGCGCATCATCTTCTTTATAGCCCCAGCTTTCGCCATCGTCCTCAAACAGCAGGCCCTGCGACGACCCCACGCCTTTGAGCGGGAACAGCTTCAGCTCGCGCTGGTCGTCTTTTGTCGCGCTGACATGGATGAGGCGTTCGCTGAGCGGCAGACCGGCTCCGGCGCGGACCAGCAGCGGCAGATGTTCCAGCGGCGCATCCCGCGTTATCCACTGGCCGCCGGAGAACCACTCCCCGCTATAAAAATCGTACCAGCCGGCGGTGTTTTCCGGCAGCCACACCCGGCGCTGACGCTGGCCCGGTTCGACGACGCTGGCGACCAGCAGATCGCGTCCCAGCAGGAAATCATCACACTCTTCAAAGGTTTGTGGATCGTGCTCATGATCGAGGAACGTCGGTCGCAGCATCGGTTCATCGTCGGCATGGGCCTGCCATAGCAGCGTATACAGATAGGGCAGCAGGCGATAGCGCAGTTCAATCGCGCTGCGAATCGCCGGGGTCACGCCCGGATACATCCACGCCTCGTTGACCGTCTGGTCATCGTTCCATGAGTGGATGGTAAAGCGCGGGTGCATCACGCCATTCTGCACCCAGCGTACAAACAGCTCGGCATCCGGTTTATCACCGGAAAAACCGCCGACGTCATGACCAACGTTATATAAGCCGGACAAACTCATCCCCAGCCCCATGCGGGTGTTATAGCGCAGTGTCTCCCAGTTGGTGCGGTTATCGCCGCTCCAGGTCTGGACGTAGCGCTGCATCCCGGCGCAGCCGGAGCGGGAGATCAGATACGGCCGCTTTTGCGGTGCGAAATGCTGCTGGGCTTCCATTGAGGCGCGCATCATCAGCAGCGGCATCACCGGACGAATATGCTTGATGGCGATGTTCTGGCCAAAGCCGTGGCAGCGGGCTTCGCCGTCCCAGACTTCAAATTCGTTATTATCATTCCAGGTGGAATCGATGCCCATCTCCAGCAGCTGACGGGTAACGCCGTCCTGCCACCAGGCGACGGTTTGCGGATTCGTGAAGTCGAGGTGCGATCCTTCGTCATCCCAGAAGCTTGAGCGTT
The DNA here is from genome assembly GCF_002806725.1 of Raoultella sp. T31. NCBI lineage: Bacteria > Pseudomonadati > Pseudomonadota > Gammaproteobacteria > Enterobacterales > Enterobacteriaceae > Klebsiella > Raoultella sp. T31. The sequence goes on along the minus strand of NZ_PIBO01000011.1, from coordinate 66,693 downwards.
CCGGCGCGTCGCTCTCCGAGTCGCGAATAAATAACCCTTTTTCCGCCACTTCGCTATAGCGCGGATGGTCCTGCAACAGACAGGGTTTAATATTGGCCGCCAGTTTTATTCCGGCATCATGGAAACTCTGGCTCAGCACTTTCGGCTGCGGCACTTTGTCATAGTTCCAGTTAAACACGTAGCGCTTGCCGTTGATCGAGGTATAGCCGGAAGAGAGCTGGAACGAGTCGCAGGGAATCGCATGCTCTTCGCACAGGCGGATAAAGTTCATCAGCTGATTTTGCGCATCCGGCGCGTCGGTGTAGTGCATAGTGGAGCCGCTGTAGCCGAGACTCCATTTCGGCCCGAACAGCGTTTTGCCGGTCAGGCGCACAAACGCTTTGGTGACGTCCAGCGCCCGTCGGCCGGTGAACAGGTAGTAATCGATATCGCCTGCTTCCGCCTGCCAGCGGCGGTAGGCGGTGTGGTAGTTATCAATTTCATTGCCCAGATCCAGCCAGCAGCTGCTCAGGTTATCGTAGAACAGGCCGTAGCTGATGTCGCTACGCTGGGTGAGGGTAAAGGGAATGTGTTTGTACAGCGGGTCGGTACTGGCGGCGTTATAGCCCATCGCATCGAGATTACGCATTTCATAGCGTTTACCGTTGCGCTGAAGATCGCCGGCCTTCTCGCCAAGCCCGTAAAACCGTTCGTCCTTGCGGCGGCTCAGGTAGTGCGCCGCGCCATCGCCGTGGGCATTGAGCAGATAGGCGCTGGTGGGGCGGTCATTGACCAGCGGCAGCCACTCGCCGTCGTCGTGACGATAGCTCCACTCCAGCCACAGCGGCTGGTGGACGGTGACGCGCAGCTGCCCGGTGGCGATCGTCAGGCTGTCAGTGTGTTGTTCAAGCGTCCACGCAGGCAGGCTAAAACCGCTCAGATCCTCACGAGGACGGCCTTCCCACGGCACGTCCTGCTGCGGTGCAATGCTCCAGGTACGGTCCAGCGCCAGCTGGCCTTTACGTTTGAGCAGGACGCGGAACAGGTTCTCTTCCAGTACATACAGGCACAGCGTGTGCTGCCCGTCGATAGTTAACTCAACGTGATGAGCCAATTGTTGGTGTAATGTCCAGTGTTTAAGCGTTTTCATCTTTATATCCATTCTCAGGCGCGTTTGGCGCGACGTTCAGCAATAAATGCCACCAGGAAGAGGGCGCCAATCAGGTCAAAGAACCCCATGGCGATAAACAGCGGGTTGAAGCCGATTTTGTCGGCGGTCACCCCGATTAATAACGAGAACAGGAAGCTGGCAATCCAGGCGGCGGAACCGCGCATCCCGTTGACGGTCGCCATCTGGCCTTTATCAAACGACTCCACCACCAGCGCGCTCAGCATGCAGGAGATAATCTGATGGCCGAAGCCGCCGATGGAGATCAGCACGATGGTGATGTAGGGGTCGCGGGTGATGGCGACGAGAGCCAGCGAAATCATCAGGAAGGCGCCGGTCACCGAACTGGCGACCACCGAGTTCACACGGGTACAGCCGAACCAGCGGGTGTACAGTCTGGTCAGATAGCCGCTGACGACGCTGCCGAGGTCGGCGGCGAGAAACGGCAGCCAGGCGAACATGGCAATCTGTTTCAGGTCCATCCCGTGATCTTTAGCGAGGTACAGCGGGACCCAAAAGCTCAGTACCGCCCAGGCCGGCTCGGCCATGAAAGCCGGAATCGCAATACCGTAAAAGCGCTTATTTTTCGAGACGGTTTTTAGCGCCGTGAAGAACGGCAGCTTCACCGCCGGCGGTTCATTGTCCTGACGAATGAAGGTCAGTTCGCTTTTGCCGAGGTTCGGATGTTTTTCAGGATTGTTATAAAACACCCACCACAGCACGACCCACAGCAGCGCCAGTACCCCGGTAAACATAAACGCGCCCTGCCAGCCGAAGGAGGCATGGGCAAAGTAGATAATCGGCGGCGCCAGCATCGCGCCAATCGAGAAGCCGACGCCAGCCCAACCGGCGGCGATCGGACGTTCCGATTTCGGGAACCATTCGCCGATGGTTTTGGCGTTTGCCGGCGTGGCGGCGGCTTCCGCACCGCCCATAAAGAAGCGCAGGATAGCCAGGTGCAGCCAGCTACCGGCACCCGCGTGAGCGATACAGGCAATGGCCCACAGCGTGGCGCAAATCATAAAGCCGAGCTTCAGGCCGATGACGTCGATAAGCCAGCCGCACAGCGGTTGGAAAACGGTGTAGGCCAACTGAAACGCGCCGACAATCCACGAATACTGTTCGGTGGTGATGCCGAGCGAGACTTTCAGTTCCGGGGCGATAATCCCCAGAGAGTTGCGTGTGATGTAGTTGACGGTGACGCCGAGTAAAAAAAGGACCAGCATCCACCAGCGCAGATTTTTTACCACCCGCCGGGATTTGCTGGCGGTGATATCGTTGTTGAGGCCTTGACTCATAGAACTCTCCACAAGATTTTTAATGTAGGGTAATGACCGGCTCGCGCAACGAGTTGTCATACCGGTTCCTGTAATATTTTGAATAATATCGTTTTATTTCTTCTTATATCCGGGTAACTAGTATGGAAGTTATCGGACCAATTCAGGTTAGGCGAGAAAACCGGCGGGCAGTAGCGTTATTTATGAAAGTTTTTTCATAAGATGGCGAAATGCTCACTGAAGAGGCACTCATTTCCTTGGTAATCTGGATTTACAGATGATGAAAATTCTTTCATTTTGAAGATGGAGCTGGATCACAAAATGGATAAAAAGCTAAAAATAGCCGAGATCGCCAGCCGGACCGGGATGTCGGCGAGCACGGTTTCCAGAGTGCTGGCAGGAAAAGCGAACACCAGCGAGAAGGCCCGGCGGGCCGTGCTGACGTGCGCGCGTGAAATGGGGGTGCTGGAAGGCATCGCCGCCGGGCGTATGCTGCTCAATAGCCTGGTGGTCTTTGCGCCGCAGCGGGCGTTTGATGAACGTTCTGATATCTATTACTACCGGGTTATTCAGAGCATCCACCACGCGCTGGCCGCCCATGAGGTGCGCCTGCGAACCTGCGCGCTGGAAGAGAACGACAGCGATGCCAATCAGTTCCTGGCCCGCATGAACGAACCGGAAACCGAAGCGGCGATCCTGCTGGGGATTGACGATCCGCATATTCACGATCTGGCGGTAGATCTGGCGAAACCCTGCGTGCTGCTCAACTGCCGCGACGAAGCGATGCGCCTCTCCTCCATTGCGCCGGATCATCGGCTGATCGGCCAGTTTGCCGCGCAGTATCTGTTTGAGATGGGGCATCGGGCGGTGCTGAATGTGATGTGCCTGCGCCGTTACACCATGGACCTGAGGCTGGCAGGTATCAAAGAGGCCTGGCGGATGCGCAACCTGCATTTCACCGATGGGCGCGACCTGCTTACGGTCGCCAGTTTTAGCGCCAGGGACAGCGAACAGCGGGTGGGGGAGTGGCTCGACGCGCGGGCAGGCAAACCGCTGCCAACGGCCTTTTTGGTTGGCGGAGATTTTATGGTCGCCGGGACGGTGAGCGCGCTGCAAAAGCGCGGGCTGCGGGTGCCGCAGGATATTTCGGTGATGAGTATCGACGGCTTCAACCTGGCCGCCATTCAGGATGTGCCGCTGACTGCGGTCCACGTCCCGCGTGACGAGCTGGGGACGGAAGCGGTGCATCTGCTTCAGCAGCGGCTGATTCGCCCGGATGCGCCGCGCGGCTCGCTGCTGCTGCACGGCACGCTGGTGGTTCGGGACTCGGTCAGGCGGATACGCTCCGGTAACCGCCTGACCACGGTTGCGCAGGCCGGACTCTACGACGACTAGACGACGATGCCCAGCGCCCGTTTACCATGAATATTGAGATCGTCGAGGGTAAAGCGATCCTGCCAGTCGGTCTCATAATCTTCACGAGGGAAGTCCCCCGGCGAAGCGCCGTTTTCCAGCGCCAGCTTGACCTTCTGCGCATAGGCGAGGTTTTTCTCGCACATCGGCGCGGCGGGAATGTACATCACATTGCCCCAGCCCTGCTGGTTTTCCACCGGCGCCACCGAGTGGATAACATCGCAGTGCCACCATACCGAATCACCGGCATTGAGCGCCGGGATAGAGCTGAGCGCTTTGATCAGCAGCGGATGCCATTTCCCGGAAACCGGCAGTACTTTCCCCGGCGCCACGCCGCACAGCTCATCGTCCGGCACATCGTCCAGCAGCGGGCGCAGCAGAACATACGCCATCGCCTCCGGAATCGGCACTACGTGCAGCAGCCCCTGATCGGGAATCATATCCGAGAGCGCGGTCCAGCCCTGGAAAGTCCGGAAGACGGAGCATTTGGTGGTGTTGTCGACGGTGTACTCTTCGACTTCGGTACGGTGCGCCGCATCCCACGGATCATAGGCATCAATATTGCCGTTAAAGACGTTGGCGAAGACGCGCTGATAGGCCGGCAGCAGCCAGCGCTCCAGCGCGCCGGAATCGGTGTGTGCGCCCAACCCTTTCGAGGTGGTTCCCGGCGGGCGGCGGCGGATGCGATCCGGATAGATAACGCTCACGTCCGGGTCGAACCACTGCTTGCCATCATGGTTAAAGGTCCACAGGCGGTTGAGGAAGGACTGTACGGCCGCCATCTCATCGCTCTGGCGCGCCTGCATCTGCGCCTGTGACCAGTAGATCGGGTAAATCTCCGGGCGTGAAGCGTCAAGTGAGCCGAAGAAGGTATCGCCCGGGCCTTTGTAGACATCGTCGAAATGGTTACGGTCGAGATATTCAAGCATCGCGTTATCCCAGGCCAGCGCCCGTTCACGCGTGAAGTGGCCTTTGATGACCGCGCAGCCGCGGCGCTTAATAGCCTCGCGCTGGGCGTCACTGACTTTCCCCTGCGCGATGTCGCTGAACGGGATCACCGGCCAGACATCCTCACCCCGGGCTTTCAGCGCCTCAATCTCTTCGAGGCGGGCGGTAATCCTCGCGGTGAGACGATCGAACACCGCCTGCACATCGCCGATTTGCGCGCGCAGATGCTGTTTCATTTGACGAATCGCCGCTTTGTGGTCGGCGGGTAATGTTTCGTGGGTGTAGATAGCAGCCATGGTGACCTCACTCAGTTCTTTTCTTTCATTCGAAAGTATTAAATCTTACAAACGTTAATTTAAGTTAAATTTAAGTTAATGCAAGTTTAAAAATCAGAGGGGGCGCACAAAATGAAAAAACCGGGGCAGAGGGCCCCGGTCAGCGGTCAGCAGGAGAAGGGCGGCGTCTTATCGAGCACGGCCTGAATGACCTTCAGCGCGCCGTGATGGTTGTTATCGTCGGTCGTGTAATCGGCGATAGCTTTAATGCTTGCGGCGGCATTGCCCATGGCGAAAGCGTATTTCACCAGCTTCAGCATTTCCGCATCGTTGCCGCTGTCGCCGATGGCGACGCACTCCTGCGGCGAAAGCTGCCAGCGTTTGAGCAGGCGGCTGATGCCGTTCGCTTTATGCAGGCCGGGAATGATTAAATCAACGAAGCCGAAACCGCTGGTCACGGGCTTCATAATGCCATCGAGCGAAACGTGTAGTTTATCGATAAGCTGCGGGATATCGCTATCGGGCAGATTCAGCGAGAATTTGAACAGGGTGTCGTTAATGTTCTGATAATCGCTGATTCGTTGCAGGCGATGATAGTGTTTTGCCATCAGGGCAACGAAAGCGTCGGGCGCCTTGTCGCTGACGTAGGCGCTCTCCAGGCCACAGGCGACGAAGTTCAGCTGGCTGTCTTTCAGCAGCTCGCCAATCACCACCTGGGATTCATGGCGGGTCAGCTCGCCGTGGAACAGCTGTTGGCCGTGTTCGTACACCAGCGCACCGTTCTCGGCGACAAAAGAGATCTGCTCGCGAATTTCCGGGAAAAAAGAGATCAGCTGATAGTACTGGTTGCCGCTGGCGACAACAAATTCAATACCCTGCTGCTGAAGCTGCGCGAACTGCGCGAGAAAACGCGGGCGATCGTACTGCCTGGCGTCATTGAGAAAAGTTCCGTCCATATCGGTGACGATAACTTTAACGGTCATAACAGATGCTCCTGGCTAACTTCGACCAGTAACATTCTAATTACAATGTGACCTGAAGCACAAATTTATTTCGAATGAAAGTTTGCATTGCCTTATGTGCAGGAGAAAATCCCCGGGTGGCGGCGTAAACGCCTTACCCGGGCTACTGTCCCGCAGAGGGCGGTGAACCCGTAGCCCGGCTAAGCGCAGCGCTAGCCGGGGATTTTGCTTGCGGCGGATGTCCGGTACGGGCGATGCTCTCGTCCCGGGTGGCGGCGTAAACGCCTTACCCGGGCTACGGCCAGCAGAGGGCTGTGACCTGTAGCCCGGCTAAGTGCGGCGCCAGCCGGGGGTTTTGCTTGCGGCGGATGTCCGGTACGGCGATGCTTTCGTCCCCGGGTGGTGGCGTAAACGCCTTACCCGGGCTACTGTCCCGCAGAGGGCGGTGACCCGTAGCCCGGCTAAGCGCAGCGCCAGCCGGGGGAGGACTTACAGCGTATGCTCGGTACGGGCGATGATATCGTCCTGGGCATCCGGCGACAGGGCGGTGAAGAACGCCGAGTATCCCGCTACGCGGACCACTAAATCACGATACTGGTCAGGGTGCTTCTTCGCTTCCAGCAGCGTCTCCCGCGATACGATGTTGTACTGGATATGCCAGCCTTTATGCACTTCGAAGAAGGTACGCAGCAGCACCATCAGTTTCTGCTTATCGGACTCGTTCTCCAGCGTCGCCGGGTTCAGCTTCTGGTTAAGCAGCACGCCGCCGAGAATCGACCCGGTCGGCAGCTTGCCGACGGAGTTGATGACCGCCGTCGGCCCCAGATGGTCGGTCCCGGAAGCCGGGCTGGCCCCTTCCGCCAGCGGCGAGTGCGCTGTACGTCCATCCGGCGTGGCCATCGTCTGGGCGCCAAACGGCACGTTAGCAGAGATGGACGAGGTACCGGCGTAATAGTTGCCGCCGATTGGACCGCGACCATAGCGCGGATTGCGGTACTGCTTCAGCTCATCGATATAGGTCTGGTACGCACGCGCCAGCAGAGTATCCACGCTGTCATCATCGTTACCGTACTTCGGTGCGCCGTTGATTAAGCGCTGACGCAACTGCTCGTGGGTCAGGCCTTCAAAGTCTTCCGCCAGCGCTTTCGCCAGCTGCTGCTGACCGATTGCCCCCTGCTCAAACACCAGCTTTTTCACGGCGACCAGGCTGTTGCCGAGGTTGGCAATACCGACCTGCAGTCCGGAAACCCAATCGTATTTGGCGCCGCCTTGTTTAATGCTCTTCGCCCGCTCGATGCAGTCATCGACCAGCGCCGAGCACAGAATATCGTGGACATTCTCTTCCAGCATGGTATCGACGACGTACTCAATCTCGATCGATTTACGCGTGTAGTAGCGGATCTGCGTATCCCAGTCTTCCAGCACCTGCTCGAAGCGGGTGAAGTTGCCTTTCGACAGCGCGTGCTCCTGCGGCAGGAACACCTGGCCGCTGGTGGCGTCGCGGCCGCCTTCCAGGGCAGCGAGCATCACGCGGGCGAAGTTGATAAAGCTCATCCCGGTGCAGCGATAGCCCCACTTGCCGCCGACGGCGGTTTCGATGCAGCCGATGGCCGCGTAGTCGTAGGCATCCTGCGGTTCGATGCCGAGTTTGATGAATTCCGGAATAACGATTTCGTCGTTATTAAATGCCGGCATCCCGAAGCCGCAGCGAATGACCTGGACACAGGCGTCAAGGAAGTCGTTACTCATACCGGCGTGGTAGCGCACGCTGAGGTTTGGCTGGGTGGAGCGCAGACGGCCGCAGGATTCGAGAATCGCCCACGAGAGCGGGTTCACCGCATCCTGCGCCTTGCCGTTCACCAGGTTCTGGCCGCCGATGGTCACGTTCTGGTATAGCGGGCTGCCTGCGGAGGCTTTCGAGTGCGAGCCGGAGCGAATTTTGTTCACTTCCAGCAACTTCAGCCAGCAGCTGTGCAGCAGCTCAATCGCCTGTTCGCGCGCCAGCGACTGTTGCAGCTCGACGTCGCGACGGTAGTACGGATAGAGGTACTGATCCATACGGCCGAAGGAGACCGAATGACCGTTGGACTCGATCTGCAAAATGAGCTGAATGAAGTAGCACAGCTGTAGCGCCTGCCAGAACGTTTTTGGCGGTTGATGGGCGATAATGTCGCAGTTTTCGGCGATGGCCAGCAGCTCGTCGCGGCGCGTTTCGCGTGTCTCGGCGGCAGCCATGGTACGGGCCAGGCCGGCAAAGCGTCGGCAGTGCTCGCTCACCGCTGTCAGCACGATATCAATCGCTTTGAGGAACTGCTCACCGTGCAAATCTTCCAGCACCGTAAGGTTGATGCGCGAGCGGCGCTCGGCCACTTTGGCGCGCATGCCGTCGAGACCTTTTTCCAGCAACAGCGGATAGTTGACCGCAAGGTGAGCGTCACCGGAGGTCATATTGCCTTCCGCTTTAATAATGCCGGTGGCCAGCAGCGCTTTTTGCTCGTCGGTAAACATGCCGTAGCAACGATCCTGCACGGTCTGGCCGCGCCACCACGGGCAGATCGCATGCAGCACCCGCTTGTTCTCTTCGCTGACGGCGAAACCGGCGCCCGGACGATCGGCCAGATCATCGATCTCTTTTTCAATCCAGCTGACGGTATATTCCGGGAAGATCGGCGCGGCGCGGACCTCGCTTGCCTGGTTGCCGACGATCAGCTCGTCGTGTTTGATCCAGATAGTCCGCTCCGCCAGGTGATGAGCCAGCGCCAGCGCGCGGCGTACCGGGACAGGCTTATCCAGATGCTGTTGATAAGCGGCGGTGTAATGCTGCGCGCGCTCGGTGCATACCGGCGGCTTAACGATATGTACCAGCGCCATTTTATGCGCCTGAATGCGAGCGCTCAGCGTATCCAGTTTCAGGGTCGTCATGAGTTTATCCTCGTAAAGTAGCCGTTAAACCTTTGCTCTGAGCATAGTGCTGCGCGAAAGCGAGCAGCTCGGGGGCAGCAAGCGGTTTGTCCGGAGCGGTATAGGGCTGACTGAGTAACTGATATTTGTTCATTCCCAGCGTGTGGTATGGCAGGAAGTGAATCTCCTCGACCTTCAGACGGTCGGCGGCAAAATCGGTGATGGCGGTAATGGCGGCTTCATCGGCATTAAATCCCTGAATCAGCGGCACGCGGATGATGATTTTTTTCCCGGCCTGCGCCACGCGTTGCAGGTTATCCAGCACCCGGCGAGCGCTGCCGTCCGTCCACTGGTTGAAAATCGCTTCGTTCACGTGCTTCAGGTCGGCGAGAAACAGATCTACCCACGGTAGCGAAGGCGCAATATATTTCCACGGCACGTGCAGACAGGTTTCGACGGCGGTGTGAATACCGGCTTCATGACTGGCCCGCAACAGCTGCTGCGCCAGCTCAGGGTTCATAAACGGCTCACCGCCCGAGAGGGTAACGCCGCCGCCGCTGCGGTCGTAGAATGGTTTATCGCGCAGTACCGCGGTCATAATCTCCTCTACGGACTGCTCTTCGCCGCAGACGGTGAGTGCGGTGGTCGGGCAGCATTCGCGCAGCCGCGCATAGTGGTCATCGGTGAGCTTTTCGCGCTGGATAATCAGGCCATCCAGCTTGCGGGTTATCACCTCCGGCGCCGCCTGCTGGCACAGATCGCAGCCGTCGAGACACAGACGAGCGTCATACAGCAGATCCGCCGTGCGGGAACGACTTTCCGGATTCTGACACCAGCGGCAACCCAGCGAGCAGCCTTTAAGGAAGACGACGGTGCGAATTCCCGGGCCGTCGTGGGTTGAATAGCGCTGAATGTTGAAGATCATACCGAGCCCTCTTTTTGCATATGAAGATTTTAATGCTTTCGAATGAAAGTTACCTTGATGCAAATCAACAAGCAGAACGGATACGATCGGGGAGAACAGGGAAAGGTGTCGCGGGTCACAGATTATCCGGCGACGGTTGCCGCCGGGGAAGATTAATGGCTTGCGCACACCTCGCACTGCGGGTTACGCGGTAGCTTCATTTCACGGAACTGGCAGGTCATCGCGTCGTAGATGACGATTTTGCCTGCCGCCGGCGTGCCGTAACGGCTGAGTACTTTAATCGCTTCCATCGCCTGTAACGCGCCGATGACACCGACCAGCGGCGCCATCACTCCCGCCTCAACGCAGGTGAGGGCATTGTCGCCGAACAGACGGCTCAGGCAGCGATAGCACGGCTCTCCCTCCCGCCAGGTAAAAACGCTGATCTGGCCTTCCATGCGAATCGCCGCGCCGGAAACCAGCGGCGTTTTGTGGCGGAAACAGCCGGCGTTAAGCTGGTTGCGGATAGCGACGTTATCGGTACAGTCGAGCACCAGGTCATGGGCGGCGATCTGCGCCCACAAGGCCTCTTCTTCCAGCACAGCATTCAGCGTCGTGAGCTGTACGTGCGGGTTGATGCGTGCCAGCGCGTCGCGCGCGGAGTCGACCTTCGGCTGGCCGAGGGTCGCATCGCTGTGCAGCGTCTGGCGCTGCAGGTTGGAGAGCGACACGGTGTCGAAATCCAGCAGCGTGAGCTGACCGACGCCCGCCGCCGCCAGATACTGCGCCGCCGCGCAGCCGAGCCCGCCGAGGCCAACCACCAGCACCTGCGAGGTTTTCAGCCGCTCCTGGCCGTCAAAGTCGAAATCGCGCAGGATGATTTGACGGTTGTAGCGCAGCATCTCCTCATCGCTCAGTTCGACCGCCATTACAGCCCCCCGAACAGATGGTTAAAGGGTTCGACTTCAACCCATTCGCCTGCTTCAACGGCGCCGCGTTCGCGTTCAAGGACGATAAAACAGTTGCCGATACTGAAAGAACTGAAGATATGCGACCCCTGATGACCGGTCGATTCAACCACCAGTTCACCGTCCGGATTGCGTCGCAGCACGCCGCGCTGGAAGTCGAGACGGCCCGGGGATTTCTTCAGCCGCGTAGCGGCGCGAACGCGCAGGCGCATTGGCTGAGCCTGGCCGCTGTTACCCGCCAGTTTTGCCAGCAGCGGCTGCACCAGCTGATAGAAGGTGAGGGTGGCGGACACCGGATTACCCGGCAGGCCGCAGAACCAGCTGTTGCTCAGTTTTCCGAAGGCAAAAGGTTTACCCGGCTTGATGGCCAGCTTCCAGAAGCCGATTTCGCCCAGCTCTTCGAGTATCGTTTTGGTGTAGTCCGCTTCGCCGACGGAGACGCCGCCGGAGCTAATCACCACGTCAGCCTGCCGGTCGGCCTCGATAAACGCCTCGCGCAGTCGGGCCGGGTCGTCAGGGATGATGCCGAGGTTAATCACCTCGCAGCCCAGTTGCTCCAGCATCAGATGGACGGCGAGGCGGTTGGTATCGTAAATTTGCCCGTCGCCCAGCGGCTGGCCCGGCAGCTGCAGTTCATCCCCGGTCGAGAACACCGCGACGCGCACTTTGCGCAGCACCGCAACCTCGGCAATTCCCAGCGAAGCGAGCACCGGCAGTTCGGCGACGGTAAGCGGGGTTCCTGCCGGGAAGACCACGGCGCCATCGGCGATATCTTCCCCACGGCGGCGAATGTTTTGCCCGGCTTTGACCGGCGCGACGAAGCGGATGCCCTCTTGGCTCTGCTCCGTCTCTTCCTGCATCACCACCGCGTCGCAGCCTGGCGGGACCGGCGCCCCGGTCATGATGCGAATACAGCTTCCCGTAGGCCAGAGCGCGTGGAACGGCTGTCCGGCGAACGCTTTACCCGCAACCGGCAGCACCGCGCCGTCGGCGAGGTCGGCCAGACGGACGGCATACCCGTCCATCGCCGAGTTATCAAACCCCGGGACGTCCAGCGGCGAAATGAGATCATGGGCGGTTACGCGCGAAAAGGCCTGCAACAGCGGGACGGTTTCCACCGCGCTGAGCGGTGTAATTCGATTGAGCATCTGAGTCAGGGCTGTGTCGAGCGGCATCAGTCCGGCGGTAAAATCCATGGGCTTCTCCTGCGGGCAAATCATCGAAAACACCTATTATGACAGAAAAGCGCTGACGGCTATATGCCTCCACGGTACGGGGTTTACACTGCACCCGGCGTTTTCTATATTCAAAAATTGTATAGGACAGTCAGCACGATAATGATATTTATACATAAAATCATCCTCGATACGTCAGGAGTACAGCTGGAAAAGAGCGGGTTATCCGTCGCCAGTCAGAAGCGGTTTGCAGGACGTATCAAGACACTTTATCGCTGAGGGATCGCTGAATGGGCAAGGCGGTGATAGCAATTCATGGCGGGGCGGGGGCGGTTACGCGCTCAGCCCTGACGCCGGAACGGGAACGACAGTACGTGGCGGCGCTTTCAGCGATCGTCGATAGCGGGCAAAAAATGCTGGCGGCAGGCGCCAGCGCGCTGGATACGGTGACGGAAGCGGTGCGGCTGCTTGAGGAGTGTCCGCTGTTTAACGCGGGTATCGGATCGGTCTTTACCCGCGATGCAACCCATGAACTGGATGCCTGCGTGATGGACGGTAACCGGTTGCAGGCCGGGGCGGTCGCCGGGGTAAAGCATTTGCGTAATCCGGTGCTTGCCGCGCGAATGGTGCTGGAACAAAGCCCGCACGTGCTGCTGATTGGCGAGGGAGCGGAAGCATTTGCCGTCTCCCATGGCATGGACCGGGTCGGGAACCATCTGTTTTCGACCACCGAACGGTTACTTCAGCTGCAACAGGCTCAGGCCGCCGATGAGATTGTGCTCGATCATCAAGCCGCGCCGCTCGATGAGCGCCATAAGATGGGGACCGTCGGCGCGGTGGCGCTGGATTTGGCCGGTAATCTGGCGGCGGCGACCTCGACCGGCGGCATGACCAATAAGCTCCCCGGCCGCGTCGGTGACAGCCCGTTACCGGGAGCCGGTTGCTATGCCAATAACGCCAGCGTCGCCGTCTCCTGCACCGGAACCGGCGAAGTGTTTATGCGCACGCTGGCGGCCTACGATATTGCGGCGCTGATGGAGTACGGCAATCTCAGCCTGTATGAGGCCTGTGAGCGGGTGGTGATGGAAAAACTACCGGCGCTCGGCGGCAGCGGTGGCCTGATTGCCATCGACAGAGAAGGCAACGTGGTTCTGCCATTTAACAGCGAAGGTATGTATCGGGCCTGGTGCTATGCCGGGGATACGCCGACGATTGGTATTTATCGGGAATAAGGGGGACGCACGTTGCCGCATAGTCAAGAAATCGACGCCGATGATGTTCTGGTGGTACGCGATCTGAACGTGGCGTTTCGCCAGCAGCAGGAGCGGTTTTCCGCGGTGCGGCAGCTGTCGTTTACCCTGCGACGGGGCGAAACGTTAGCCATCGTCGGCGAATCGGGTTCGGGAAAATCCGTCACCGCGCTGGCGCTGATGCGCCTGCTCGATAGGGCGGTAAGCGAGGTCAACAGCGAGGCGCTGTGGCTGCGCCGCCGCAACCATCAGGTCGTCTCCCTGAGCGAGCAGTCAGCCGCAGGAATGCGCAGCGTGCGTGGGGCGGACATGGCGATGATTTTCCAGGAGCCGATGACCTCACTCAATCCGGTGTTTACTATCGGAGAGCAGATTGCCGAATCTATTCGTTTGCACCAGGGGCTGGGGCATGATGCGGCGCTGCGCGAAGCGAAGAAAATGCTCGATCAGGTCAGGATCCCCGAGGCGGAAACGATGCTCTCGCGCTACCCCCACCAGCTTTCCGGCGGAATGCGCCAGCGGGTGATGATCGCGATGGCGCTCTCCTGTCGTCCTGCGGTTCTGATTGCCGATGAGCCAACGACGGCGCTGGATGTGACTATCCAGGCGCAGATTCTCCGGCTCATTGCCGTGCTGCAAAAAGAGATGGCGATGGGGGTAATTTTTATTACTCACGATATGGGGGTGGTCGCCGATATTGCCGATCGGGTACTGGTGATGTACCGCGGAGAAGCGGTGGAGAGCGGCACGGTGGAGGCTATCTTCCGCGCGCCGCAGCATCCCTACACTCAGGCGCTGCTGGCCGCCGTCCCGCGGCTCGGGTCGATGCGCGGTAGCGATCTGCCGCGTCACTTTGCGTTATTGCAGCAGCCCGCCCCCGATGAGGGGGAGCAGAATACCGTCGTCGCCGGCGAACCGATTCTTAAAGTGCGCGATCTGGTGGCGCGTTTTCCGCTGCGCAGCGGCATTCTGAATCGCGTCACCCGCGAAGTCCACGCGGTGGAGAAGGTCAGCTTTGATTTGTGGCCAGGAGAGACCCTCTCTTTGGTCGGCGAGTCCGGCTGCGGGAAGTCAACCACCGGCCGGGCGTTGCTGCGGCTGGTGGCGACGCAGGGCGGGACGATAGTCTTTAACGGCGAACGGATTGATACGCTGGCAACCAGCAAACTTCAGGCGCTGCGCCGCGATATCCAGTTTATTTTCCAGGATCCGTTTGCCTCGCTCGACCCGCGACAAACCGTGGGCTATTCGATTATGGAGCCGCTGCGCGTACATGGCATGGCGGAAGGCGACGCGGCGCGAGCGCGCGTTGCCTGGCTGCTGGAGCGGGTCGGTTTGCAACCGGAACATGCCTGGCGCTATCCGCACGAGTTTTCCGGCGGCCAGCGCCAGCGTATTTGCATCGCCCGCGCGCTGGCGCTCAATCCGAAAGTGGTGATTGCCGACGAGGCCGTGTCCGCGCTGGATGTTTCCATCCGCGCGCAGATTATTAATCTGATGCTCGATTTACAGCGCGAAATGGGCATCGCATTCCTGTTTATTTCACACGATATGGCGGTGGTTGAACGCATCAGCCATCGCGTGGCGGTGATGTATCGTGGGCGCATTGTCGAGATAGGCCCGCGGCGCGCCGTGTTTGAAAACCCGCAGCACCCTTATACCCGCAAATTGATGGCCGCCGTACCGGTCGCCGACCCGACGCATCGTCATCCGCAGCGCGTACTGCTCTCTGACGAACTGCCGGGCAATATCTATAAACGCGGGGCCGAGGTTAGCAGCATGCCGTTACAACAGGTAGGGCCGGGCCATTTTGTCGCCACGGAACCCGTCGCCGACGTGCTGGGAAGATAACAACGACATCAACAGTACAGCCTTTCAGGAGAACAACATGACACAACGTGTATTACGCAGAGGGTTGCTGGCGCTGGTCGTCACGTCAGCGCTGGCGGCAAGCCCGGCTTTTGCCGCGAAAGACGTGGTCGTGGCGGTCGGCTCTAACTTTACGACCCTCGATCCGTATGATGCCAATGACACCCTGTCCCAGGCCGTCGCCAAATCGTTCTATCAAGGGCTGTTTGGCCTGGATAAAGAGATGAAGCTGCAAAACGTGCTGGCGGAGAGCTACACCATCTCGCCGGACGGACTGGTTTACACCATCAAACTCCATTCCGGGGTCAAGTTCCAGGACGGCACCGACTTTAACGCCGAGGCGGTGAAGGCGAACCTCGACCGCGCCAGCAATCCTGATAATCACCTCAAGCGCTACAACCTGTATAAAAATATCGCCAGTACCGAAGCCGTTGATCCGACGACGGTGAAAATCACCCTCAAGCAGCCGTTCTCGGCGTTCATCAATATCCTGGCCCACCCGGCCACGGCGATGATCTCTCCGGCGGCGCTGAAAAAGTACGGCAAAGAGATAGGCTTCCATCCGGTGGGAACCGGGCCATATAAGCTGGACACCTGGAATCAGACCGATTTCGTGAAGGTGACGAAGTTTGCCGGTTACTGGCAGCCGGGCCTGCCGAAGCTGGACTCGATAACCTGGCGTCCGGTGGTGGATAACAACACTCGCGCGGCGATGTTGCAAACCGGCGAAGCGCAGTTCGCTTTCCCCATTCCTTATGAGCAGGCGCCGCTGCTGGAAAAAAACAGCAAGCTGGAGCTGGTGGCCAGCCCGTCTATCATGCAGCGTTACATCAGCATGAACGTGACGCAAAAGCCGTTCGATAACCCGAAAGTCCGCGAAGCTATCAACTACGCCATCAACCGCCAGGCGCTGGTCAAAGTGGCGTTCGCCGGCTATGCGACGCCGGCCACCGGCGTCGTACCGCCATCTATCGCCTATGCCGAGAGCTTCAAACCGTGGCCGTATGACCCGGCGAAAGCCCGCGAGCTGCTGAAAGAGGCCGGTTTCCCTAACGGTTTCAGCACCACGCTGTGGTCATCGCATAACCACAGTACCGCGCAGAAAGTGCTGCAGTTCACCCAGCAGCAGCTGGCGCAGGTGGGGATTAAGGCCCAGTTGACGGCGATGGATGCCGGGCAGCGTGCGGCGGAAGTTGAGGGGAAAGGGCAGAAAGAGAGCGGGGTGCGGATGTTCTACACCGGCTGGTCGGCTTCAACCGGCGAAGCTGACTGGGCGCTGTCACCGCTGTTTGCTTCGCAAAACTGGCCGCCAACCCTGTTCAACACCGCGTTTTATAGCAATCCGCAGGTGGATAAAGATCTGACGGAGGCGCTGAAAACTACCGACGTGAAAGAAAAAACGCGGCTCTATAAAGAGGTGCAGGAGACTATCTGGAAAGAGTCCCCGTGGGTGCCGCTGGTAGTGGAAAAACTGGTTTCGGCGCACAGCAAAAATCTGAGCGGTTTCTATATCCAGCCGGATACCGGGTTTAGCTTCGAGCAGGCGGATTTAGCCCAGTGATGGACGGGACTCAGCCCCTCTCCCGCAGCGGGAGAGGAAGATGGCGTTCATGCTCGTCAGCGGCCGATGGGGATGCCAGCAAGGGGGGACGATGCTCAATTACGTGATTAAGCGTCTGCTGGGGCTGATTCCCACGCTGCTGATTGTGGCGGTACTGGTGTTCCTGTTCGTGCATCTGTTGCCCGGCGATCCGGCGCGATTGATTGCCGGACCGGAGGCCGATGCGCAGGTGGTGGCGATGGTGCGCCAGCAGCTGGGGCTCGACCAGCCGCTGCACGTGCAGTTCTGGCACTATATCACCAGCGTAGTGCAGGGCGATTTCGGCACCTCGATGGCGTCGCGCCGCCCGGTCAGCAGCGAAATAGCCAGCCGGTTTATGCCGACGTTGTGGCTGACGCTGGCGAGCATGAGCTGGGCGGTGGTCTTCGGCATGGCGGCGGGCATTGCGGCGGCGGTGTGGCGTAATCGCTGGCCTGACCGGCTGGGGATGGCGCTGGCGGTGACCGGTATTTCGTTTCCGGCGTTCGCGCTCGGTATGCTGCTGATGCAGGTCTTCTCGGTGGAGCTGGGCTGGCTGCCGACGGTGGGCGCCGACAGCTGGCGGCACTATATTCTGCCTTCCCTGACGCTGGGGGCGGCCGTTGCGGCGGTGATGGCGCGTTTTACCCGCGCCTCTTTTGTCGATGTCCTGCACGAAGATTACATGCGCACCGCGCGCGCCAAAGGGGTCAGTGAGACCCGGGTGGTGCTGAAACACGGTCTGCGCAACGCCATGATCCCGGTGGTGACCATGATGGGACTGCAGTTCGGTTTTTTGCTCGGTGGGTCGATAGTGGTCGAGAAGGTCTTTAACTGGCCAGGCCTTGGGCGACTGCTGGTGGATTCGGTGGAGATGCGCGACTATCCGGTCATTCAGGCGGAAGTCCTCCTCTTTTCGCTGGAATTTATTCTTATTAATTTAGTGGTGGATGTCCTGTACGCCGCCATTAACCCGGCTATCAGGTACAAGTAAGGTGCGATTGCTCAACTGGAGAAGGCAGGCGGTTATTAACGCCATGCCGGGAGTTAGGCCTGGACAAATACGCACGCCGTGGCGTGAGTTCTGGCGGCGATTTCGTCGTCAGCCGGTGGCGATGGGCGCCGGTATATTTGTCCTGCTGCTGATTGCGGTCGCGCTCGTGGCGCCGTGGATAGCGCCGTTCGATGCGGAAAACTATTTTGATTATGACCGGCTCAACGATGGCCCGTCGATGATGCACTGGTTCGGGGTAGATTCGCTCGGGCGCGATATCTTTAGCCGGGTGTTGGTTGGCGCGCAGATTTCGCTGGCGGCCGGCGTGCTGGCGGTGCTGATCGGCGCGGCGATCGGCACCGTGCTTGGTCTGCTGGCCGGGTATTATGAAGGCTGGTGGGATCGCATCATCATGCGCATTTGCGACGTGCTGTTCGCCTTCCCGGGGATCCTGCTGGCGATTGCGGTGGTGGCGGTGATGGGCAGCGGTATGTCGAATGTGATCATTGCGGTGGCGATTTTTTCGATCCCGGCGTTTGCCCGCCTGGTGCGCGGCAATACTCTGGTGCTCAAACAGCAGACCTTTATTGAATCGGCGCGCAGCATCGGCGCCAGCGATATGACGATTCTGTTCAGCCATATTTTGCCCGGTACGGTATCGTCGATCGTGGTCTATTTCACCATGCGTATCGGGGTGTCGATTATCTCCGCCGCCAGTCTCTCTTTCCTGGGGCTCGGGGCGCAGCCGCCGACCCCGGAATGGGGAGCGATGCTCAATGAAGCGCGGGCGGATATGGTGATGGCGCCGCACGTAGCGCTGTTCCCGGCGATTGCGATTTTCCTGACGGTGCTGGCGTTTAACCTGCTGGGGGACGGCCTGCGCGATGCGCTGGATCCGAAGATAAAGGGGTAAGGTGCGACTCCCCGGTGGCGCTGGCGCTTACCGGGGCTACGGATTGGTGCGGGTTAGTGCGGATGAGCGGGGTTTTGTCGCCCGGCTCGGGTGCGATGCGCTGGAGTCGAAGATAAAGGGGTAAGGTGCTGTTCCCCGGTGGCGCTGGCGCTTACCGGGGCTACGGGCAAGTGCGGGTTAGTGCGGATGAGTGCGGGGATGAATACGGATGAGTGGGGTTTTGTAGCCCGGATCAGGCGCGTGAGCGCCGCAATCCGGGGATAAGAGGGCGTGGGATTAAACCCGGCTGCCCCACAGGTCGTATTCGTCGGCATGTTCGACTTTCACCCGGACGACATCGCCAGGTTTGACCTTCGTTTCGCCGTTCAGGTAGACCGCGCCGTCGATTTCCGGCGCATCGGCCATACTGCGGCCAATGGCGCCTTCTTCGTCCACTTCATCGATCAGTACCGTTATCTCGCGGCCGATTTTCTCCTGCAGGCGCTCGGCAGAGATCTGCTGTTGCAGCTGCATAAAGCGGTTCCAGCGCTCTTCTTTCACCTCTTCAGGCACCTGATCCGCCAGCTCGTTAGCGGTTGCGCCTTCAACCGGGCTGTACTTAAAGCAGCCTACGCGGTCAAGGCGAGCCTCTTTCAGGAAGTCGAGCAGCATCTGGAAATCTTCTTCCGTCTCACCCGGGAAGCCGACGATGAAGGTCGAACGCAGGGTCAGGTCAGGGCAGATTTCACGCCACTGTTTGATGCGCGCCAGCTGACGGTCGGCAGAACCCGGGCGTTTCATCAGTTTCAGAATACGCGGGCTGGCATGCTGCAGCGGGATATCCAGATATGGCAGAATTTTACCTTCCGCCATCAGCGGGATCACGTCATCAACGTGCGGGTACGGATAGACGTAGTGCAGACGGACCCAGATCCCCAGTTTTGCCAGCTCTTCACACAGGCTGACCATGCTGGTTTTTACCGGCGCGCCGTTGTGGAAACCGGTGCGGTGCTTCACATCGACGCCGTAGGCGGAGGTATCCTGAGAAATGACCAGCAGCTCTTTGACGCCGGCATCGGCCAGGCGTTTGGCTTCGGACAGCACTTCACCAATCGGACGGCTGACGAGATCGCCGCGCATCGACGGGATAATGCAGAAGGTGCAGCGATGGTTACAGCCTTCGGAAATTTTCAGATAGGCGTAATGACGCGGCGTCAGCTTCACGCCCTGTTCCGGCACCAGGCTCAGGAACGGGTTGTGTTTAGGCTTCGGCGAATAGTGATGGACATGCTCCAGAACCTGCTCATAGCTGTGCGGCCCGGTTATCTCCAGCACTTTCGGATGCACTTCGCGAATCTGGTCTTCTTTCGCTCCCAGGCAGCCGGTCACAATAACTTTGCCATTTTCTTTTAACGCTTCGCCAATGGCTTCCAGGGACTCCTGAACGGCGCTGTCGATAAAGCCGCAGGTGTTGACGATAACCATATCGGCATTGTCGTAGGTGGGAACCACGTCATAACCTTCGGTACGCAGCTCGGTCAGGATGCGTTCTGAGTCGACGAGGTTTTTCGGGCAGCCCAGAGAGACAAAGCCGATTTTCGGCTGATGCGTTACATTGCTCATAGTTTAAAAAGTGTTCGATTATTGGAATGGTCAGGGCAGGAATTTTACAGATCTTTATGAAAAAGAGTATAGCCACGGTGTGACAGATGATGAAAAAGCCCGGGAGATCCTCCCGGGCGGATGGTTTGCTATGGCTGCGCGACGCCTCCTGTCGGTGCCGCACCTGGGGCGGTGGGTTCTCGCGTATCGCGTAGGGTGAACATCGATATCAGGGTGAAGAGTCCGGTGATGCTGCCGAGAATATAATAAGTATGCGCGCAGCCGATGGTGTCATACAGGTAGCCGGCCAGCGGCGAGTAAATCGCGTTGGCGATGAAGGCCAGAATCCCGTACCCGCGGTTGCCTTCTTTCGGGGTAAGGAACGGCAATGAGAAGTACTGCGCAAACTGCCTGTCGTAGGTGTCATAAATCTGCGTGACGAATAAGGTAAAGATCAGCAGCATTGAGAACTGCCTGGTTTTCGCCAGCTCCAGCGCATGGGAGAGCTGCAGGCGCGCCGGTAGCGATTTTGAACATACATGTAACATTGTAAATGATGTTAATTAACCAGGAATTATTGACCTCGCGCATCCTTTTGTACAAAAAATAGCCATATTCTGATAATGGTAATGGATGACAGAGGAGGAACCATGATGAGCGTTGACAGACTGTATCGTAACCTTCTGAATAAGCTGATTAATGCCAATATTGATCTCCACGCTTATTTGCAGTTACGCAAAGCGAAGGGCTATATGTCAGTCAGCGAAAATGAGCATCTGCGTGATAACTTGTTCGAACTGTGTGGTGAAATGCGTGAACACGGGCTGCGGTTGCAGCACGAGCTTGCACCGGAGGAAAAGGATGCACTCCGTCTTGCGGGTGGAGCCATCGCGTCTGCGGCGGTTTGCCTGATGAGCGGGCATCATGACTGCCCGTCATATATTGCGGTTAACGTAGAGACGCTAGAACGCTGTCTGGCTGAGCTGACGATGAATATTCATAAACTGAATAAACGAGCGTCAGTGACCCACGTCTGAATTCAGGGGGAGGCGAACTCCCCCTGCTTAATGTTATGTAAAAATCCCTTCCTGATTTGCCTCGCTGGCTACTCTTAGCGCATTACCGAAAGTATTACCGAAAGTATTGCCGATGAAAGGAGAATGCTATGCGCCAGGTCGCCATTTCGCTGATGCTCGCCACCCTGCTGTTTCCCGCCGTGACCCTTGCCGGGAAGGTACGCGTCGAGGTCTTGCAAAATCAGCTTGCGCATCCGTGGGCGCTGGCCTTTTTGCCCGATGACCAGGGAATACTGATAACCCTGCGTTCAGGCGAACTGAAGCGCTGGCGGCAGGGGGAAGGTCTTTCGGCCGCGATAACCGGCGTCCCCACGGTGTGGGCCAGCGGCCAGGGCGGGTTGCTTGACGTGGCGCTGGCCCCGGATTTTACCCGCTCCCGCCGGGTCTGGCTGAGCTTTGCTGAAGTCGGCGATGAGGGTAAGGCCGGTACCGCCGTGGGCTACGGTCGTCTGAGTGACAACCTTCAGCATCTGGAGCATTTTCAGGTCGTCTTCCGCCAGCAGCCGAAGCTCTCCACCGGCAACCATTTCGGCGGGCGGCTGGTTTTCGATGGGAAAGGATATTTATTCATCGGGCTGGGCGAAAATAACCAACGCCCCACGGCCCAGGATCTGGATAAACTGCAGGGAAAAGTGGTGCGCCTGAACGAAGACGGCACAGTCCCTGCCGATAATCCTTTTGCTGATCGCGCGGGGGCGAGGCCGGAAATCTGGTCTTATGGCATCCGCAATCCGCAGGGGATGGCGATGAATCCCTGGAGCGCTACGCTGTGGCTCAACGAACACGGGCCGCGCGGCGGCGATGAGATCAATATTCCGCGCAGGGGCAAAAACTACGGCTGGCCGCTGGCGACGCACGGGGTCAACTACAGCGGCCTGCCGATTCCCGAAGCGCAGGGCACGGCGGTCGCCGGAACCGAGGCGCCGCTTTTCGTCTGGAAGCGTTCTCCGGCGGTGAGCGGGATGGCGTTTTATGCGGCGCAGACTTTCCCGCAGTGGCAGCACAAGCTATTTATCGGGGCGCTGAAGGACCAGTCGCTGATTGTTCTGAAGGTGGATGGCGATAAGGTGCGCGAAGAGACGCGCCTTCTGCGCGATCGCGGCAAGCGTATTCGCGATGTGCGCGTCGGACCCGACGGCTATCTGTATGTGTTAACCGACGAGTCCAACGGCGAACTGCTGAAAGTGAGCCCGGCCGAATAGCATCAGGTGACCGGAATCATCACCACATCGCGCCACGCCTGGCGTTCATGAAGCTGCTGATACCAACGCTGCAGGTGCGGACGCGGCTGCCAGGTGTCCACTATCTCCATCAGGTTATAAACGAACGGCGCCACGGCGATATCGCCGAGGCCAAAGGCCTCTCCGGACAGCCAGGCAGAGGTGGCCAGTTCAGCGTCAAGAATAGCGAAAAGCGCTTCACAGGCGGCAATACCGGCGGCGATGACTGCCGGATCGCGCTTATCCTCTGGCGTTCTCACCAGTCCCATCAACACCGGACGGTGGGCGGGAGAAAGCGAACCGTTCGCCCAGTCCATCCATTTGTCGCTCTGCGCGCGCTGGCGCGGCGAAGCGACCCATAAACGGTCCTGACCATACTCGGCGGCCAGATAGCGAATAATGGCGTTCGATTCCCAAAGGACGAGGTCACGGGCATCATCTTTCAACAGCGGCACCAGACCGTTCGGGTTCATCGCCAGATATTCCGGGTCATGATTTAAGCCAAACTCCAGCCCTGCCATAATATGCTGATATGGAAGCTCCAGCTCCGCCAGCGCCCAGCGTACTTTCTTCACATTCGTCGAGTTATTTCTGCCCCATAGCGTAATCATATCGGTTCCTGCCTGTTATTGAGCCGTCGTTGCATCATGGTAAGCAATCATGTTGGAATAAACATAATATTTAGGCAATCATGATCAAAAAAAATTGCTCTGTTTTCAGCAGGGAGCGAGGTTATTGCGTAAACTTTAAAAACTTTACCAACTCGCTGTTTCTTTAAGGTCATTTGTACGCTTTACTCACCGGTTGCTGCTGCGCCGATAGAGTGTTGCGGCATATTTTGTTTGGAAAGGATACTTGGGTGGCTCTTATGACGCATGACGCTTTTTCCCTTCGCGGCCTCGTGGCAGGCTGCGCGCTTCTCGTTCTTGTCGCACCTGCGGTGCAGGCTGCGGAACAACTCCCCGATGCCCCGTCGATCGACGCCCGAGCCTGGATCCTGATGGATTACGCCAGCGGTAAAGTGCTGAGCGAGGGCAACGCCGATGAAAAACTCGACCCGGCGAGTCTGACCAAGATAATGACCAGCTATGTCGTCGGGCAGGCGCTGAAGGCGGGCAAGATTAAGTCCACCGATATGGTCACCGTCGGTCGCGATGCCTGGGCTACCGGTAACCCGGCGCTGCGCGGGTCATCGGTGATGTTCCTTAAACCAGGGATGCAGGTTTCGGTCGAAGACCTGAATAAAGGCGTGATTATCCAGTCCGGTAACGATGCCAGCATCGCGATCGCCGACTATGTGGCAGGGAGCCAGGATGCATTCGTCAGCCTGATGAATGGCTATGCGCAAAAGATGGGGCTGACCAACACCACCTTTATGACCGTGCACGGCCTGGATGCGCCGGGCCAGTTTAGTACCGCGCGCGACATGGCGCTGCTGACCAGGGCGATGATTCATGACGTCCCCGAAGAGTACGCCATTCATAAAGAGAAAGAGTTTACCTTCAATAAGATTCGTCAGCCGAACCGCAACCGTCTGCTGTGGAGCTCAAACCTCAACGCGGATGGCGTCAAAACAGGGACCACCGCCGGCGCAGGCTACAACCTGGTCTCCTCGGCAACCCAGGGAGACATGCGTCTGATTGCCGTGGTGCTTGGCACCAAAACCGATCGTATTCGTTTTAATGAATCCGAAAAGCTGCTGACCTGGGGCTTCCGTTTCTATGAAACCGTGACGCCGATTAAACCGGATGCCACCTTTATCACCCAGCGCGTCTGGTTTGGTGACAGCAGCGAAGCCAAACTCGGGGCGGGCGAAGCCGGCTCGATTACCCTGCCGCGCGGCCAGCTGAAAAACCTGAAAGCCAGCTATACCCTGACGGATACGCAGCTGACGGCGCCGCTGAGCAAAGGGCAGGTGGTCGGGACCATCGACTTTAAACTCAATGATAAAACTATCGAGCAGCGCCCGCTTATTGTCATGGAAGCGGTCAATGAAGGCGGCTTCTTTAGCCGGATGATGGACTTCGTGCTGATGAAACTGCACGGCTGGTTCGGTAGCTGGTTCTCGTAATCAACAGGCCGCGCCCTGCGGGGCGCGGTCAGTACAGCAGTGAAATCTGTTTTTCTTTCGCCAGCGCAAGCAGATTCTCATCCGGGCAGACATCGCTGGCAATCACATCAAAACGCGATAAATCGCCCATTCGCGCTGGTCTGACCTTGCCAAATTTACTGTGATCGACAACCAGCACGTGGTAGCGCGCGCTGCTCATCGCCCAGTGTTTAACCGGCAGTTCCTCGAGGTTATAGCAGGTGGCGCCCTGCGCGCAGTCGATCCCGGCCGCCGAGTAGAAGGCAATGTCCGGGCACAGATGGCCGAGGGTATCCTGCAGGCTGAGTGGTTTAAAAATGGCATTGCTGGCATGGAACTCGCCGCCGCAGAGAATGGCCCGACACTGCGGTTTTTCCTGCAGCGCCAGAAAAGTGTTCAGCGAATAGCAGACGCCGGTAAAAGGCAGGGCGTTATCAATCGCGTCAATGATCCAGGGCGTGGTTGTTCCACAGTCGAAAAAGGCCATCTGATGGGCTTCAAGCAGCGCGGCAGCGTGACGGGCGGCACGGCGTTTTTCATCCACCAGACGAGTTTTCTGGTCGCTGAGCAGGTAATGGGGTGCGCTGCGTGGCTCCAGAACGATATAACCGCCTAACAACACCACCGGGCCATTATGGCCGTTCAGGTCGCGACGAATGGTCATTTCTGATACGCCAAGCAGCGCGGCGGCCTCTTTTAGATGAAGCTTATCGCTGCGCTTGAGCGCCTGAATGAGCTGGCTGATGCGTTCATCACGACGTGTTTCCATATTCCCTCTACGCTGAAATCGCCCGGCATCGGCAGGGCGTCAGTGGGCAATTTTACCTGCCCGGAGAGGGTTAGTCACGCACCCAGCCTTTACGAATCGGCAGGGAGAAGCAAACCCGGTACAGCTGCTGCAGAGATTGATACAGCGCCTGGCCACCGGCCGGCCACAGTAGTCCGGCGGCCAGACAACCGCACATCCCGGTCAGCAGGCCGCCCAGCATATCCAGCGGCCAGTGAACGCCAAGATAGACGCGGGACCAGGCGATCGCCGCAGCGGTCGTCAGCAGCGCGATCCCGGACCACAGGCGATGCCAGAACAAGAAAGCCAGCGCAAAGGTAAAGCTGATGGTGCCGTGATTGCTGGGGAAGGAGTTATTCGGCGCGTGATGCAGGAACTGATAGCCGACGCCTGCGGCAAACGGGCGCTCATGCGGGAAGAGCAGGCCAGAAAGCCATGACAGACTCAGGCTAATCGCCAGCGCGAGGCACACTTTAAACACCAGTTGCCGCTGGTTTGGCCCCCAGAGCCACAGCGCAGCGGCCAACAGAGGCACAATCAGAATCACCTGTTTGGCAATGAAGGTCGCCAGTGCGATGAGCCACGAGGGTGAGGCGGGGGTGGCGTTGATTAAGGCAAACAGCGTGTCGTTGATATTTTCCAGCATAGATTCAGACTCTTGGTATCCGATAGCAATCAGCCGCCCACCTTAAAAAACGGTGGCGATAAATTAAAGCAGTATTGTCTTAATTATCAGCTTGTTAAGAAGCTGCTGGCGCGGCATGCCGTGGCGAAGATGTCGCAGGGAATGAGTATATCGTCTGTAACCTAATTGAAATATAAACGAAATATAGACAGGTTTAATTAAAATGGCGGTGAGATCGGCGGGCGAAAGGCGCATTGCGCTATTTTTCATTGTCACTCACAATTCACTATCTCCTCCGCAAGACTTTCATTAGACTTTGCGCGATTTTTGTTTAACTAAGAGATTGCATGCAGAATTATTCGCTTTCAGGCAAACGCCTCGGACGGCAGGCGCTTTTGTTCCCGCTCTGCCTGGTGTTATACGAATTTTCCACTTATATCGGTAACGATATGATCCAGCCGGGAATGCTCTCGGTGGTGGAAGAGTTTCAGGTAGGCAATGAATGGGTGCCGACCTCGATGACCGCCTATCTCGCCGGCGGCATGTTTTTACAATGGCTGTTGGGACCGTTGTCGGATCGGATCGGCCGTCGCCCGGTGATGCTCACCGGGGTGGTGTGGTTTATCGTCACCTGCCTGGCCACTCTGCTGGCGCAGACCATTGAGCAGTTCACGCTGCTGCGCTTTTTGCAGGGGATTAGCCTGTGCTTCATCGGCGCGGTGGGGTATGCCGCCATTCAGGAGTCGTTTGAGGAGGCGATGTGTATCAAAATCACCGCCCTGATGGCGAACGTTGCGCTGATTGCCCCGCTGCTCGGTCCGCTGGTGGGGGCGGCGTGGGTGCACATCCTGCCGTGGGAAATGATGTTCGTGCTGTTTGCCGTGCTGGCTGCCGTCGCCTTTTTTGGCCTGCAGCGCGCGATGCCGGAAACCGCGACGCGGATGGGCGAGAAGCTGTCGATGAAAGAGCTGGGCCGCGACTATGGCCTGGTGCTGAAGAATCTGCGTTTCGTCGCCGGCGCGCTGGCGACCGGGTTTGTCAGCCTGCCGCTGCTGGCGTGGATTGCCCAGTCGCCGGTGATTATTATCAGCGGGGAAAACGCCACCAGCTATGAGTATGGCCTGCTGCAGGTGCCGATTTTCGGCGCGCTGATTGCTGGTAACCTGGTGCTGGCGCGACTGACCTCGCGGCGCACGGTGCGCTCGCTGATTATTCTCGGCGGCTGGCCGATTATGTTCGGGCTGCTGCTCTCTGCGGTGGCGACGGTGGTATCGAGCCATGCTTATTTGTGGATGACCGCCGGGCTGAGCGTCTACGCCTTCGGGATCGGGCTGGCGAATGCCGGGTTGGTGCGCCTGACGCTGTTTGCCAGCGACATGAGCAAAGGTACGGTTTCGGCCGCGATGGGGATGCTGCAGATGCTGATTTTTACCGTCGGCATAGAGATCAGTAAGCATGCGTATGAGCAGGGGGGGAGCGGGGTATTCAGCCTGTTCAACTTGCTCAGCGGCGTGGTGTGGCTGGCGCTGATTGTCTATTTTCTCAAAGACAAGCACGTCGGAAACTCCAACGACCCGCAGGCATAACGTCGGGCGTTCCGGGTGGGGCACGGCTGCCGCACCCGGGCGAAAATCAAGCGAACGGCGCTTCGCGATTCAGCACTTTGTCGATGACGTGCAGCACACCTTCTTCATTGTTATGCGGTGCATCGTAGCGGGCGACGGCTTTCACCGGCGCTGCTGCGTTGGCCATGGCAAAGCCAAACCCGGCATGTTGCAGCATTTCAATATCGTTTCCGCTGTCGCCAAAGGCGACGACTTCATGATTCTCAATGCCCCAGCGCTGTTGCAAAATACGCAGGCCGTTGGCTTTGTGCACACCGGGAATAATCAGGTCGATACTGCCGTAGCCGGTTGCCACGGCGGTCACCATATCGCCCAACGCCGCGTGTAGCTGCGGCTGGATTTGTGCAATCAGATGATCGGGCACGTTGAGGCCGAATTTCAGTATCACGTCATCGATATGGTTGAAGTCATCCACCAGCTGCAGGCGATGATAATATTTCGCGGCGACCGTCTTTAACTCATCGTTATAGCGATTCAGGGTATACGCGCTGCCTTTGCCGCAGGCGATGATTTCAATATTGGTCAGCGTCTGCAGATAGTCGATGACGGTGTGGAAATGATCTTTCGGCAGCTGACAGTTAAAAACGTCATCGCCGGCGCTGACCACCCAGCCGCCATTTTCGGCGACAAAGGCTATCTCGTGGGCAATGTCCGGAAAAAATGAAATCAGCTGGTAATACTGGTTGCCGCTGGCAACGACAAAACGAATATTCTGCTCGCGCATACGCTGATACTGGTTCAGAAAGCGCGAGCGATTGTAGGTTTTGGCATCGCTTAAGAAGGTACCATCCATGTCTACCGCAATCAGTTTGATGCTCATTAACTGTTCTCCATGACAGGTTCAGGTTGTGGTTTTGCTACCGCTCTGGCGACCAGTGCCGCCACCATGACCAGACCCAGCACTACCATCATGGCGCTGCGCAGGCCGAAGTGTTCACCAAGGAAGCCCAGCAGCGGCGGCCCGACCAGGAAGGCAAGATAGCCGGTTATCGCCACCACGCTGACGCGCTTCGGCGCATCGGGACCGGTGTCGCTGGCGGCGGAAATGGTCAGCGGAAAACCGAGCGATGCGCCAAGTCCCCACAGCAGTACCGAGACGCCGGCTATCCACGGGTTGTCGACAAAGATAATCAGGCCAATGCCCAGCGCGCCCATGACGGCGCTGGCACGGACTACCGTGACCCGGCTGTAGCGATCGATAAACCAGCCGCCGGTAAAGCGGCCTAGTGTCATCCCGAGGGTGAAACCGGCGTAAATCAAGGAGCCAGAGGTGGGGCTGAAGCCGTGGCCGTCCACCATCAGCAGCGGCAGCCAGTCGTTGGCGGATCCTTCAGCAAAGGCCATCGCCAGCACCACAACGCCAATCAGCAACAGCTGAACATCACGCCATACCGGCAGACCTTTTTCCTCATGATGCGCGCTTTCAGCCGCATTTTTTCCGGTCCCATCAGGGATGGCGCGAATCGCTATCGCAATCGGGGCAATCGCCACCAGCGCGGCCAGCAGAATATGCGGCGCGGCGGGCAGACCAAAACTGGTCACCGCCATTCCCACGCCGGCACCGAACAGCGTACCGAAGCTGTAAAACCCGTGCATCATCGGCAGCACGGTTTTATTCATTTCGCGCTCGACGGCGGCGCCTTCGACGTTAATGGCCACCTCCGCCGAACCGAAGCTGGCGCCGAAAATGGCCAGCCCGATGGCAAACAGGACCGCCGAGGTGAGCCATAGCGCCACGCTGAGTACCATCATGCCGACCACGGCGCACGACATGGTGGTGCGAATCACCTTGCGGGTGCCAAAACGTTTGACCAGCCACGCCGAGCAGAGAATCCCGCTCATCGAACCAATCGACAGGCCAAATAAAACGATGCCCATTTCCGCCGTTGACAGCGTCAGCAGGTCACGGATCGCCGGAGTACGGGTAGCCCATGAGGCCATCAGCAATCCAGGGATAAAGAAGAACATGAAGAGGGCCCAGAGTCGGAGCTGTAAAGCCCGGCGGGAGGTTTGCGCTGTCATCCGTAAACGCCTGTGAATGAGAAGATGGAGACAACAGTAGCAAGATTGTGTACATTTGTACATATTCTTCAGCATGCGTATTCGGGCAAGGACCGGGCGCCAGGGAGCGCGACATTGCTGCCGACAGCATGTGCATGACAGCGACTAAGAGGAAAGATATGGCCCGTCGACCGAACGATCCGCAGCGCCGGGAGCGCATTTTGCAGGCGACGCTGGATACCATTGCCGCCCACGGGATCCACGCGGTCACCCATCGTAAAATTGCCAGCTGCGCGGAGGTTCCGCTAGGCTCGCTGACCTACTATTTCAGCGGCATTGACGCGCTGATAGAAGAGGCGTTTCGCATTTTTACCCGCGATATGTCCGCGCAGTACCAGCAGTTTTTTACCGCGGTCCGCAGCCGTGAAGAGGCCTGCGATGCCATTGCCGAGCTGATCTTCAGCGCCCAGGTGACGACCGCGCGAAATATGGAGTTGATGTATCAGCTGTATGCGTTTTGCAGCAGCCAGCCGGCGCTGAAGGCGGTGATGCAGCACTGGATGCAGCGCAGCCAGCAAACCCTGGAGCAGTGGTTTGAACCGGAGACGGCTCGCGGGCTGGATGCATTTATCGAGGGAATGACCCTGCATTTTGTCACCGATAGCGCGCCGTTCTCAAAGCAGGCTATCCGCCTGATGGTCGGACGGCTGGCCGGAGAGGGGCAATAGCCAGATAAAGCGCTCTACGCCGAGGTATTGCGAGATCCGAGGGCTATCCGCCGGTAGTGGCACCGGCCGTCATATTCACCATCGTTGCCGTCATGGCGTCGGCACGATCGGATGCCAGAAAGGTGATGACATCCGCCACCTGTGCCAGCGTCGGCAAACGTTTGAGCATGGTGCTGTGTGCCGCACCGCCAACCCACTGTTCGACCGTCAATCCCATCGCCTGCGCTTTTGCAGCAAAGACTTCCGCGGTGTAAGAGCCGGCCTCAACCGCGCCGGTAATGGCGTGCGAGCGCACGCCGAGGACGCGGATATTCTTCGGCCCCAGTTCGCTGGCGAGCGCTTTGATAAAGGCTTCGCTACCCGCACAACCGACGATATGGCCCAGGTGGCCCGGCATGGCCATTGTTGCCGCCGGAGCCACGACGGTGATAATGGCGCCCGGGCGAGCGCCGCCCATATGGGGGATAACGGCTTTCGCCAGGTTGAACTGGGCCGCCAGGAACGGGGTGATGCCCTGCATAAACTCGGCGAGGGAGAGCGTCGTGATCTCCTTGCCTTGATTATGGACGAAGCCGGTAGCATTGATGTCGATGTCGAGCCCGCCGCTGTGCTGCGTCAACTGCGCTATCCGCTCGCCGGTCGATCGCTCATCGAGGACATCAACGACAAAGGTTTCGGCCCTACCGCCCGCGGCACGAATGTCATCCGCCACCCGACCCAGCGTCTTCCGATCGCGCGCGCCGAGGTAGACTCGCGCCCCCTCGCGCGCCATAGCATGCGCCACGGCGGAGCCTATCGCACCGCTACCGCCGAAGATGACGGCAACTTTATCTTTCATCAGCATCGCCTTTACCTCTCAACGGACTGAGCTGGTCAAGGTATGAGCAATAACCGGAAGGATGCCAATGCGACGGAGCATGCAGTTACCGCCGGGGTCTGCGAGCGTCTCTCTCCTCCAGCTCCTGATAGATGGCGTAGATACCTGTCGCCGCGAAGTTGCCCTGGACGCAATGAATCGCTTTTTGTTGTTCAAGCAAAATAAAGTGCCTGACTTTATTGGTGTAGTGAATCATTAACATGAATCCCAACAGCAGCCATAGCAGCATAAATTCAATAATAAAAATGGATGAGTAAGTGAAGATTTTATCTTTTCCGAAGTTTTTAATTGATTCTTCTAAATACTCCTTGCCTTCGGCTGTTGTCAGCAAGCGGCAAAGATCGTCACGATATTCGCGATCCAGGACGCTGGCGGTGTTTTTCGTCGGGGCTTTATTGGCCTGACAGTCGTTGGCTGTGACGGTCCAGCGAGGGGGCGTCAGCAGCGTAGCCTCCGTGGCTGCTGTTCTGGAGATGTAAAAGCGATCGCCTGACTTTTTCCAAATCAACAGTGTCGTGTCTGGCGGGGTGGTAAAGGTTTGCACAAGC
Source organism: Raoultella sp. T31 (assembly GCF_002806725.1). Lineage (NCBI taxonomy): Bacteria > Pseudomonadati > Pseudomonadota > Gammaproteobacteria > Enterobacterales > Enterobacteriaceae > Klebsiella > Raoultella sp. T31. Next base: position 34,961 of record NZ_PIBO01000011.1, on the reverse strand, counting down.
GGTGGGACAAAATACCACAAAGACCATGCAAAAAGAGCTGAGAACAAGAGGGTGATTAATTTCTCGGGCCAGCCTGTCGAGGGCAATTTTTTCAATGGGATGGAGATGGCAAAGAAGTTCAAAATGAAGGGGGGCACCCCCGCATTCTTTAATACGCTGCCGTGGCCTTTTTTATATTTGAAAATCCCATTGACGGCTTTTCGCAATGGCTGGAACAGAAAGGCGAGAACGGTCAGGGCAGCGACAGTTGTGCTCAGCGGCGCGCCGGAGAACTCAGAAATAACATCAGGTTGGAAAGCGGGCATCAACATCTCCTGTGGTGAACATTCCTTATGGGTATGATTTGACTGGCGGGGCAAGCGGGAGGCGTCGCGAGCGGATCGCCCTGTTCTTTGCTGATGACGTGTGCAACTCGGCGCTTCACCCGGCGTATCAGTGTACATCACCAGCGGGTTCAGGGGAGGGCAACGCATCCATGAGGTCTGGGACAACAGAAATGGTGGGGTGAGGAACAGGTCCAGGGAAGATGCCTGGCTGAGGTGGCGGCGGTCGCCGGGCTATCGCCAATGGTACCGCCTGGCGGTTGTAACCGAATAATTTTAAAGATCATAAAATTCAGGCAACAAAAAACCATTTATGTAAATGGGTTAGTAAAAACAACGACTTGTAGGATAATCAATAAGTTAGTTTGGTGGTGAGAAGTGACGATTACGAGGTATTGCCAACCGCTGTCGCCACTTTTCGTGATTAATGGACACCTCTATTCTTAGCTTCCATATCCATCATGAAATCTGTCATATAATTAGCATCAAAGTTGTAACCTTTAGCATTCCAATACAGGTAAGCCGACGCAGAATGCGTTTATCTAATGCTTTAACCGGACGTACCGGACAGAAATCCTGGATTTTTATCTGTTCAGAACTCTGAATGAAGCCCGGGAAATTACAGAACACTGGCTGACGGAATATAACAGCGAGCGACCTCATGAATCCCTGAACAACCTGACGCCGGAAGCGTACCGACTGATGGCGGAAAGCCCGGAACTCTCAAAAGTGCGTGGCACTAAAACCGGTGTACTTACAGTATCCGGCGGCAGATGTTTACCAAACTCCGTACCACAAAATACCTGAAAGCAATCTTCAGCCGGACTCTGCCAGTGTCGAATTTGAGGGAAGAGTGGAGCGTATTACCCGCGTTCATCACTATGGTCTGCGTGATCGTGTCAGCCGGAAGGGGTGGAAGCGCATTACCCGGAGCGGCGGTTGCTGGGGGGGATGGTGAAACAGAGAGCATTATTCGTGAGCAATTGCTCCATTGGTTAGCTTCCAATTAGCAGTATTATGTAGATATACCATAGAGTTGAGTTATTAAAGGAAAGGGGGATTAGCTCCCCCCACAATGAAAATTATTAGAGCTTAAATACACCTTTTAGCACAATTCGACTTGCACTAGGTGTAATACCTTTAATATCACTTAAAAGTATGGGGTAAACATGTTGTAGTATGTATTTTCCTATTGAGTTAACAGTTGATGTGTCTACATCATGATATGAATTACCATCCAGAACTAAATTCCCATTCGAATCGAAAGCTTCATAATAAATAAGATAAGATGTTTGCATGTGAATAGTCTCTTGGGTTGATTTTGGTTAGGGATTCTTTTTGTTTTTATCAATTTCTGTTTTAATGTTCTTCACTTCAGTTAATAAAGCTGCAATGACTGCTGCATCTGACGATGGATTTGATGTCTCTGTCGTGACAGATACTCCGCATTGATCGTGTGTGATGATCTTTCCTTTATAAGGAAATGCAACGTATTGAATATATCTTGGGTCGCTAACTCTTGTTGTAAATTCCTGCTTGATAGGCTCTCCATCTTTACGTTTGGTTTCGACCTCAATGTCGATGTTAGTGCAGGATGAGTATATAAAAGAATTTTTTAAACTATCTCGAACATCTGGCTTACTGAATTCATCAATAGGTATTGAATCTAATGGTTGCTTCCCTAATTTTATTGTTGCTTTTGTTATTTTATCAAGTACGATGATTGAAGATGATTCTGTAGTATTTTTGAAATGCTCGATCATTTCCGCTACGGAAATCTTATTCGTGTAAGTGGGTGATTTATTATCGTTGCTCATTAAGCCTACGAATGGAACAAGTGCGACAACAACGGACGAAATATCTTTTATGGTCTGAACTCTGTTGTCAGTTGTTTCAAGACCAATTTCTTTGACTCTATCTGTATTGTCTATTTTTGAAATGGACACTCTTGTTTTTGTAAAGAAGCCATCATTTGAAATAATTCCAACTTTAAAGTCAGGATAGTCAGTTTGAGTTACAATAACTTTATATTTAGAGACTGATGTATCCTTGCCGTCGTTAAGTTTTATCTTTTCGGTTGTTGGTTGAATTTCGATGATGGATGAAGCTAGATAAAAACTATCTGTCAAGGTTGTATCAATAGGAGGATTTGATGAGTCTATTTTTTTGTAAGTTACCTCTGGTTTTACTGTGCAGCCTGAAATTATTAATGCTGCAATCATAATTCCGACTTTATTCATATACCCCCCTGCATATGGAAATGAATTTCATTGCTATACATTTAAAATATAGATTAGAAAGCAGGGTTGAGTGTTTTTTATTTTCCGTCTATTCATAGTGTTGCGAGAGGAGAGGACTTCGCTGATTTTGTATCAGAGATGACACTAATCAAACTTCTAACTCCCTTGTTTATTCTGATGACAACTTTTCCCTATGCGGAAATGCCCGTTAAGGTCAGCGGCTTTAAGCAACCTATTGAGGGTGTCAACTGGACCATCACAACGTTAACGCACACGGTCAACCTGGATAGCGGATTTACGACTAACATTGAACTGGAAGTGAAAAATGATGATTTACCCATTTTCCAGGTCTCTTCAATGACCAAAGAACGTTACAACCAGTGCCAGAATATCAACTGCAGCCATACGTTCGTAACGCATGAGACTTTTGTTCGCTCAATTTCTACACCTAAAGAGGCCCATCCTGTGCAGCCTCATCCCACAAATTCAGGCCAGGCTGCGATGGCTCTTTGAGGCTGTCGCCACTTTGTCGCCATGACTTAAAAAGAGGGTTTGTAACTCAATGATTTTAAAGGCTGTAAAATTCAGGCAACAAAAAACCCATCAACCTTGAACCAAAATGGCGGGGTTGATGGGCTCCACAAAATGGGGACATCAAAGAAAAGCAGTGGCACTACTTATGACTGACGGCCAAGAGAAAAGTTCTGCCTCTGTCCCATTTTTTCTTAAATATTTACTGTAGCCCTGGCCAGATGATGACAATCAGCGTCCCCGCGAGAGTCAGCAGCACGTTGGCAATCGCATACGTACCCGCGTAGCCCAGCGCCGGAATGTTGCTGCGCGCGGTGTCGCTGATGATTTCCATTGCCGGGGCACAGGTACGCGCCCCCATCATGGCGCCAAACAACATCGCGCGGTTCATGCGCAGCACATAGGCGCCAAACAAGAAGCAAATCACCACCGGCACCAGGCTGACGATAAGACCCGCCGCCAGCATCTGGCCGCCGATGGTGCCCAGGCCGTGACCAATCCCGGCGCCGGCGCTCAGACCGACCCCGGCCATAAACACCATCAGGCCGAACTCTTTCACCATATTCAGCGCGCCCTGCGGAATGTAGCCGAAGGTCGGATGGTTGGCGCGCAGGAAACCGAGCATGATCCCGGCAAACAGCAGCCCCGCCGCGTTACCGATACCAAAGCTGAAAGAGCTAAACTGGAAGGTGATCATGCCGATCATCAGGCCGACGATAAAGAAGGCGCAGAAGGCGAGCAGGTCGGTCACCTGGCTGTGAATGGAGATAAAGCCGATGCGGTCGGCAACGGTTTTCACGCGTCGCGCATCGCCGCTGACCTGTAATACGTCGCCTTTGTTGAGCACCACGTTATCGTCGATAGGCATTTCAATCTGGCTGCGAATGACACGGTTTAAGAAGCAGCCGTGATCGGTGAGCTTCAGCTGCGCCAGACGGCGGCCAACGGCGTTATGGTTTTTCACCACGATCTCTTCGGTGACGATGCGCATATCCAGCAGGTCGCGGTCGAAGACCTCTTTGCCGTTACGGAAGCTGGGATCAAGGCGGGCATGGGCGTCCGGGTAACCTACCAGCGCGATATCATCGCCCATCTGCAGGACGGCATCGCCATCCGGGTTCGCCAGAATGCCGTTACGGCGAATACGCTCGATGTAGCAGCCGGTTTGCCGGTAAATCCCCAGCTCGCGCAGATTTTTACCATCAGCCCAGGCGACCAGCTCCGGGCCGACGCGATAGGCGCGGATTACCGGCAGGTAGACTTTACGTTTGGAGTCGGTATCGAGCCCGCGTTCACGCGCAATTTGCTGGGCGCTGGTTTGCAGATCCTGATGCTGCAGCTTCGGCATATAGCGCGCGCCAACGATCAGACTGACGAGACCAATCAGATAGGTCAGGGCGTAGCCCAGACTCAGGTGGTCGAGGGAGAGTGCCAGCCGATCGCTGGGCAAGCCAAAGTGGCGAAGCGTATCCCCCGCACCGACCAGCACCGGCGTTGAGGTCATGGCACCGGCGAGCATCCCGGCGGTCAGGCCGATGTCCCAGCCGAACAGTTTTCCCAGCCCCATCGCCAGCAGCATCGCGCTGCCGACCATCACCAGGGCGAGCATCAGATAGTTTTTTCCGTCGCGGAAAAAAATAGAAAAAAAGTTGGGACCCGCTTCCACGCCAACGCAAAAAATAAACAGCATAAAGCCCAGATTTAGCGCATCAGTGTTAATACTGAAATGCTGCTGACCTAATAATAATGAAACCACTAAAACGCCAATAGAATTACCAAGTTGTACCGACCCGAGGCGAAGTTTCCCGAGACAAAGCCCCAGGGCAAGTACAACGAATAATAACAGGATGTAATTCCCGTTTAACAAATCTGCGACGTTTATATTCACGAAAGCCAACTTCTCATTTACTAGTAAGTTGTTGAAGGAAATGGTTATTTGGTCTAAGGTTGGTCCAGTGTTCGCGTTGTCCCGAACCCTGTTCTGGCATCCCGTTATAACCAGTAAAAACAGAGCCGGTAGTTTAATCCTTCCTGGATGCTGCGGCTAGTCACAATCGTTTTTACGCCGGTGGGGGCTAAATTGGCATGGATTGCCGGAATGCTTTATCTGACTGGGCGAAAGTTAAGTGGGTTAGAAGCAGAATCAGGAGGATGTTGTGAAATATGAGCGTGCCTGGGTGGGTCTTACCTGTGGGTTCTTTCTGTTTATCGTAGTGTGTTTACTGCTGTTACTGCATATGAAAGACGTCTTTCGGGCTACCGGTCATCCTGAAGTGGGACTGCTCTGCTTTTTGCTGCCCGGCGCGGCCGCCAGCTGTCTCTCTCCCGGGCGGCGCGTCATCCAACCTCTGATGGGGGCGATTCTGGCAACCCCTGTCTGTCTGCTGATCATGCGGCTTTTTTTTGCGGCTCAGCGTACCTTCTGGCAGCAGCTGGCGTGGTTGTTTAGCGCGGTGTTCTGGTGCGCGCTGGGGGCGCTGTGCTTTTTGTTTATCTGCGCCTGGCTGGATACCAGACGCAATCATTCGTCAGAGGAATGAGTCGGCTCAGGCAAACAGACCGAGATTCTCTTTCGCCCAGGCTTCAAAATCGGTGCAGCCGCCGATATGTTTTTGATCGACAAAAATCTGCGGAACGGTCTCAACCGGTTTGCCTACGGTCTTTTCCAGGTCGCTCTTGCTGATGCCTTCGGCGTGGATATCAACATAGCGATAGTTGAAATCATCGCGTTCATTGGTCAGTTTCTCTGCCAGCTCTTTGGCGCGTACGCAATACGGGCAACCAGGACGACCAAAAATAACGGTAAACATACTTTCTCTCCTTAAATCTCAGCCGGGTGGCGAATGGCGGCTATGATGCCGCGTTATGTCGGCGAGGAAAAGAAGGTTCTGCCTTTTTCTTCGATGGTTTAAGGCTATGTTTGATAACTGCCTTCGTGGTTAAATTATTATACTGTGTCTGCCGCGCGTGATGAGCCAGGAGGCTGCGCGCAAAACATTGACTGGAGGAGTGCTATGCGATCGCCTGCCGTTTTGCCGAAAAGCGTTCTGCTGGTAGAGGTCATCGGGATTGTGCTGTTGGCCCTCGCCTGGCTCTCGCTCAATCAGTACCTGCAGCTGCCGGCGCCGTTTTCCAGCCCGACGGCGGCGATGCTGATGATCTTCGCCGGGATCCTGCTGATGCTCCCGGCCGCGATAGCATTAATGTGGCGAATAGCCAGGATCGTCGCGCCACAGCTGACCCACACTCCAGAACCCACTTCTTCATCAGACAGAGAAAAACAAGATGACGCCGACCATTGATCTGCTGCGTAGCCACCGCTCCATCCGCCACTTTACCGATGCGCCGATTGGCGACGAACAGCGCGAAGCTATCATCGCCAGCGCGCAGGGGGCCTCGAGCTCAAGCTTTTTACAATGCAGCTCCATTATTCGCGTCACCGATCCTCAGCTTCGTCAGCAGCTGGTTACGATGAGCGGCGGCCAGCAGCACGTTGCGCGCGCGGCGGAGTTCTGGGTCTTTTGCGCCGACTTTAACCGTCTGCTGCAAATCTGTCCGGATGCCCGGCTGGGGCTCGCCGAACAGCTGCTGCTGGGGGCGGTGGATACCGCAATGATGGCGCAAAATGCGCTGGTCGCCGCCGAATCTCTGGGCCTCGGCGGCGTCTATATCGGCGGGATCCGCAATAGTATCGAAGGGGTGACCGAACTGCTGAAGCTGCCGCAGCACGTCCTGCCGCTGTTTGGCCTGTGCCTGGGATGGCCTGCCGATAATCCGGACGTGAAGCCGCGCATGCCCGCAGCTATGCTGGTGCATGAAAATACGTATCAGCCGGTGGATGAGGCAGTGCTGGCGCAATATGATGAGCAGATGGCGCAATACTACCTGTCGCGCGGCAGCAACACCCGCCGCGATACCTGGAGCGACCATATTCGCCGTACCATCATTAAGGAAAGTCGCCCGTTTATTCTCGAATATCTGCATAAGCAGGGGTGGGCAACGCGCTGATTACGTGTACACTGCTGCCTGCTTCCCGCCCCGCTATTTGGCGGACCGGGCGGTCGTGGCGCAATTAACATATTGCAGGCCCGCCGGAGCGGGCCTTGTTGCAGAGGTGCAGGGTGAAAATTGCTATATTATCCCGGGATGGAACGCTTTATTCCTGTCGTCGCCTGCGCGAAGCCGCGCAAAAACGCGGCCACCAGGTGGAAATCCTCGATCCGCTTTCCTGCTATATGAACGTGAGTCCGGTGGCCTCATCGATTCACTATAAAGGACGTCAGCTCCCGCATTTTGATGCCGTGATCCCACGCATTGGTTCCGCGATTACCTATTACGGAACCGCCGCCCTTCGTCAGTTTGAACTGCTCGGTAGCTATCCGCTCAATGAATCGGTGGCGATAACCCGCGCCCGCGATAAGCTGCGCTCGCTGCAATTGCTGGCGCGCCAGGGGATCGATCTGCCGCTGACCGGCATTGCGCACTCCCCGGACGACACCAGCGACCTGATTGCCATGGTTGGCGGCGCGCCGCTGGTGGTTAAACTGGTGGAGGGGACCCAGGGCATCGGCGTGGTGCTGGCGGAGACCCGCCAGGCGGCAGAGAGCGTGATTGACGCCTTCCGCGGCCTGAACGCGCATATTCTGGTGCAGGAATATATCGCCGAGGCGAAAGGGCGGGATCTGCGCTGTCTGGTCGTGGGTAATGAAGTGGTGGCGGCTATCGAGCGGCGGGCGAAAGAGGGTGATTTCCGCTCTAACCTGCACCGCGGCGGGGTGGCGACGGTGGCCACGATCAGCGATCAGGAACGTGAGATGGCCATCAGGGCGGCGCAAACCCTGGGGCTGGATGTCGCCGGGGTGGATATCCTTCGCGCGACCCGTGGGCCGCTGGTGATGGAAGTGAACGCTTCTCCGGGCCTGGAAGGCATTGAAACCACTACCGGAATTGATATTGCCGGGCGCATGATCGCCTGGATTGAGCGTCAGGCCACGCCAGAATTTTGTCTGAAAATGGGCGGATAACCGGCGCGGGCGACACTTTCATGGTATGCGCTGCGTTTTTTGCGTAAGCTATGGCGTCGTTTTTCTACAGTAAGAGGTCACAGGTCATATGGATTCACTGGTCGTTCCGGGTCTGGATACGCTACGTCACTGGCTCGATGAGTTAGGTATCAACTTCTTTGAGTGTGATTCCTGCCAGGCCTTGCATCTGCCGCATATGCAGAATTTCGACGGCATTTTTGATGCGAAGCTCGATCTGGTGGATAACGTCGTGCTCTTTTCGGCGCTGGCAGAGGTGAAGCCTTCGGCGCTGCTCGGGCTTGCCGCGGATCTTTCGGCAATTAACGCCAGTTCGTTGACCGTCAAAGCCTTCCTCGATATTCAGGATGATAATCTGCCCAAACTGGTGGTGTGCCAGGCGCTATCCGTCGGCGTCGGTATTAGCGTCGAACAGTTTGGCTGGTTCTTCCGCCAGAGCGAAGAGCAGATCTCTATGGTTATCCTTGAAGCGGCAGCCAACCAGGTGCTCTATAAAGCCGAAGAAGAAGAGTACGTCGCGGAAGATATTCAGCACCATTTTCTTCACTAAACCTGTCGATGAATAGCGCAGCCACTGCCATAGCGGCTGCGTATTACGTGATTTTATTCTGCATTTCACCTTCCGTTAAAGAATTTTTCACCGCCATTCAGCCGCTTTTGGCTTATCACGTAGACCGTTATTGCATAAAAAATTGATAAAAGGCGTTATTTTACCTGGGCTATAGCCTCTTATTCTGGCTACAGTTATTCTGACGATGCTTCCAGTTGCGGGCAACCATTCCGGGAGAGGACCTCTCTCCTTTTCTTAGGCAATGAGAAAATATGCATGATTATTGCATGCAGACAAGTGCGTATATTAAGCCCGCTTGTTAACGGGCATTGAGAAGGAAAAAGAGATATGACCGCCTTTGGTAAAAAATGGTTAACAGGTCTGGTTACGGGTGCGTTGATGGCCGTCTCTGCCGGTTCACTCGCCGCTGAACAAAAAACCCTGCATGTTTATAACTGGTCTGATTATATTGCGCCGGATACGGTGGCAAATTTTGAAAAAGAGACCGGCATTAAAGTGGTGTACGACGTTTTTGATTCCAACGAAGTGCTGGAAGGCAAATTAATGGCGGGCAGCACCGGTTTTGACCTGGTGGTCCCGTCCGCCAGCTTCCTTGAACGTCAGCTGGCGGCAGGCGTCTTCCAGCCGCTGGACAAGAGCAAGCTGCCAAACTGGAAGAATCTTGACCCGGAAGTCCTCAAGCTGGTCGCCAAACACGACCCGGATAACAAGTACGCGGTGCCGTACCTGTGGGCGACTACCGGCATCGGCTATAACGTCGATAAAGTGAAAGCCGTGCTCGGTAAAGATGCGCCGCTGAATAGCTGGGATCTGGTGCTTAAGCCGGAGAACCTTGAAAAACTGAAAAGCTGCGGCGTCTCCTTCCTCGATGCGCCGGAAGAGATTTTCGCCACCGTCCTGAACTATCTGGGCAAAGACCCGAACAGCACAAAAGCCGATGATTACACCGGCCCGGCGACCGATCTGCTGCTGAAACTGCGGCCGAATATCCGCTACTTCCACTCTTCGCAATACATTAACGACCTTGCTAACGGCGATATTTGCGTCGCCATCGGCTGGGCTGGCGATGTCTGGCAGGCGGCGAATCGGGCAAAAGAAGCGAAGAATGGCGTGAATGTCTCCTACTTTATTCCCAAAGAGGGGGCGCTGGCGTTCTTTGATGTCTTCGCGATGCCAGCGGATGCGAAAAATAAAGATGAGGCTTATCAGTTCCTTAACTATCTGATGCGCCCGGAAGTGATCGCCAAAATCAGCGATAAGGTGTACTACGCTAACGGCAACAAAGCCTCCACGCCGCTGGTGAGCGAAGCCATCCGTAATAACCCGGCTATTTACCCGCCGGCCGATGTGTTCGCCAAACTGTTCACCCTGAAGGTGCAGGATCCGAAAATCGACCGCGTACGCACACGTGCGTGGACGAAAGTCAAAAGCGGGAAATAAAACCTGATGGCCCGGTTCACCGGGCCTGAAAAGGTCTGACCCGGCCAGCTGGTTTCGCCATGCGGCCGGGCAACAAACGGATAAAAGTGCAGCGAATACATGCACCAGGATGGTGCACCTGCACTGTAAAGTTCAATGTATGGCAACCGGGCCATACGGTGGTAGTTTTTTGCCGGAGAGCACCCGAGTGAACGACGCAATTCCCCGCCCACAAGCGAAAACCCCCAAGGCGCTGACCCCGCTGCTGGAAATCCGTAATCTGACGAAGTCTTTCGACGGGCAGCACGCCGTCGATGACGTCAACCTCACGATTTATAAAGGTGAAATCTTCGCGCTGCTGGGCGCATCCGGCTGCGGCAAATCGACGCTGCTGCGCATGCTGGCCGGCTTTGAGGAGCCGACGGCCGGGCAAATTATGCTCGATGGCGTAGACCTGTCGCGCGTGCCGCCCTATCAGCGGCCCATCAATATGATGTTTCAGTCCTACGCGCTGTTCCCCCATATGACGGTGGAGCAGAACATTGCCTTTGGCCTGAAACAGGACAAGCTGCCGAAAGCTGAAATCGCCAGCCGGGTGCAGGAGATGCTGGCGCTGGTGCATATGCAGGAGTTCGCCAAACGCAAACCGCATCAGCTTTCCGGCGGCCAGCGTCAGCGCGTGGCGCTGGCCCGTAGCCTGGCGAAACGACCAAAACTGCTGCTGCTTGATGAGCCGATGGGCGCGCTGGATAAAAAGCTCCGTGACCGCATGCAGCTGGAAGTGGTGGATATCCTCGAGCGCGTGGGGGCCACCTGCGTCATGGTGACCCACGATCAGGAAGAGGCGATGACCATGGCGGGACGTATCGCCATTATGAACCGCGGGAAGTTCGTGCAAATCGGCGAGCCGGAGGAGATCTACGAGCATCCGACCACCCGCTACAGCGCGGAATTTATCGGCTCGGTCAACGTATTTGAAGGGGTGGTCAAAGATCGCCTGGAAGATGGTCTGGTACTGAGCTCGCCGGGGCTGACGCACCCGCTGAAAGTCGACCCTGATGCTTCCATCGTCGACAATGTACCGGTGTGGGTCGCTCTGCGCCCGGAAAAAATTATGCTCTGCGATGAGCCGCCGGCGGATGGCTATAACTTTGCGACAGGAGAGGTGATACATATCGCCTACCTCGGCGACCTGTCTATCTACCACGTACGGTTGCAAAGCGGACAGATGATCAGCGCTCAGTTGCAGAACGAACACCGCCACCGCAAGGGCACGCCAACCTGGGGCGATGAAGTGCGTTTGTGCTGGGATGCCGACAGCTGCGTTGTTCTGACGGTGTAAGGAGAGGGCGATGAGTATATTAGAACCACCGGCCGGGGTGAAAAAAACGGGCGGTTTTGCCCGATGGCTCACGCGTTTGCAGATGGCGCATGGTCGCAAGCTGGTGATCGCGCTGCCCTATCTGTGGCTGATTCTGCTGTTTCTGCTGCCGTTCCTGATCGTCTTTAAAATCAGCCTGGCGGAGATGGCGAGAGCGATCCCGCCTTACACCGATCTGTGGGAGTGGGCGGACGGTCAGCTCACGCTGACGCTGAACCTCGGCAATTTCCTGCAACTGACCGATGACCCGCTCTATTTCGAAGCCTATCTGCAGTCGCTGCAGGTGGCGGGGATTTCGACATTCTGCTGCCTGCTGCTCGGCTATCCGCTGGCATGGGCGGTGGCGCACAGCAAACCGTCCACGCGCAATATTCTGCTGCTGCTGGTGATCCTGCCGTCGTGGACCTCATTCCTGATCCGCGTTTATGCGTGGATGGGCCTGCTGAAAAGCAACGGCGTACTGAATAATTTCCTGCTGTGGACCGGGGTTATCGATCAGCCGCTGGAGATCCTGCATACCAATCTGGCCGTTTATATCGGTATTGTATACGCCTACCTGCCGTTTATGGTGCTGCCTATCTATACCGCGCTGACGCGGATTGACTACTCGCTGGTGGAGGCGTCGCTGGATCTGGGTGCCCGGCCGCTGAAGACCTTCTTCCAGGTGATCGTCCCGTTGACCAAAGGCGGGATTATCGCCGGTTCAATGCTGGTCTTTATCCCGGCAGTCGGGGAGTTCGTGATCCCGGAACTGCTGGGCGGTCCGGACAGCATTATGATCGGGCGCGTTCTGTGGCAGGAGTTCTTTAATAACCGCGACTGGCCGGTCGCCTCAGCGGTGGCTATCGTGATGCTACTTCTGCTGATCGTGCCGATTATGTGGTTCCACAAACATCAGCAAAAACAGATGGGGGATCATGGATGAATGATTTGCCGGTAGTCCGTTCGCCGTGGCGAATTTTAATCCTCGTGCTCGGCTTTACCTTTTTGTATGCGCCGATGCTAATGCTGGTGATTTACTCATTCAACAGCTCGAAGCTGGTGACGGTGTGGGCGGGTTGGTCGACACGCTGGTACAGCGAATTGTTCCATGATGATGCGATGATGAGCGCCGTCGGGCTGAGTCTGACCATCGCCGCCTGCGCGGCGACGGCGGCAGCGATTCTGGGCACCATTGCCGCGGTGGTGATGGTGCGCTTTGGCCGCTTCCGTGGTTCGAACGGCTTTGCCTTTATGATTACCGCGCCGCTGGTGATGCCGGATGTCATTACCGGGCTGTCGCTGCTGCTGCTGTTTGTCGCGCTCGGGCACGCCATCGGCTGGCCGTCGGATCGCGGCATGCTGACCATCTGGCTGGCGCACGTCACCTTCTGTACCGCCTATGTGGCGGTGGTGATTTCGTCGCGACTGCGTGAACTGGACCACTCTATTGAGGAGGCGGCGATGGATTTAGGCGCGCCGCCGCTGAAGGTCTTTTTCATCATTACCCTGCCGATGATCATGCCAGCGGTTATCTCCGGCTGGCTGCTGGCGTTTACCTTATCACTCGACGATCTGGTCATCGCCAGCTTCGTTTCCGGCCCTGGAGCCACCACCTTGCCGATGCTGGTCTTCTCCAGCGTGCGTATGGGGGTGAACCCGGAAATCAACGCCCTGGCAACCTTAATCCTCGGCGTGGTCGGTATTGTTGGTTTTATCGCCTGGTATTTGATGGCGCGCGCAGAAAAGCAGCGGGTGCGCGATATCCAGCGTGCAAGACGCAGCTGAAGCCCCTAAAATCTACGGTAATACTGGTATCGGCGTCGCGATGGTGCGACGCCGTTTTCATGGAAGACGTTTCCGTTGGGACTGTTTACAAAAACTCGTTCATCTCATGCGCGTCTTAACGTTCCTGCGCTGGTGCAGGTGGCGGCGTTCGCCATTATTTTGATTCGCGGCGTGGATCTGCTGATGATCCTCAATCAGCTGGGGATCGGTGGGATAGAGGCGTTTATTCATCGTAGCGTGCAGACATGGACCCTGACGCTGGTATTTCTCTCCAGCCTGCTGCTGGTCTTTATTGAGATCTGGTGCGCATTTTCACTGGTGAAAGGGCGGAACCTGGCGCGCTGGATCTTTCTCCTGACGCAAATTATTGTCACCGGTTATCTCTGGGCGGCCTCGCTGGGGTATGGCTATCCGGAGCTGTTCAGTATTGCCGGCGAGTCAAAACGTGAAATTCTGCGTTCTCTGGTGATGCAAAAACTGCCTGATTTTCTGGTGCTGGCGCTGCTGTTTGTTCCGGCGTCGTGTAGACGGTTTTTCCGACTGCAATAACGGTGATACAATCCCCGCCCCTGATTTCTGGAAGGTCTTTTTATGCACTGCGCACTCTATGACGCGGGCCGCTGTCGCTCCTGTCAGTGGCTGGAACGGCCGTTAACACAACAGCTCGCCAGTAAAATGGCCGACCTCAGAACGTTGTTGGCGGACAGCCCGGTCGCGACATGGTTTGAGCCGGTTTCCGGCCCGCAAGCCGGTTTTCGCAACAAAGCCAAAATGGTGGTCAGCGGCAGCGTTGAACGCCCGCTGCTGGGGATGTTGCACCGCGATGGCAGCCCGGAAGACCTGACCGAATGTCCGCTTTATCCGGCCAGTTTTGCGCCGGTTTTTGCCGCGCTGAAACCGTTTATCGCCCGCGCCGGATTAACGCCCTATCACGTCGCCCGCAGGCGCGGCGAGCTGAAGTATCTGCTGCTGACGGAAAGCCAGCTGGATGGCGGCATGATGCTGCGTTTTGTGCTGCGCTCGTCGACAAAACTGGAACAGCTCCGCGCCGCGCTGCCGTGGCTGCAGGCGCAGCTCCCGCAGCTGAAGGTGATTACCGCCAATATTCAGCCGGTACATATGGCCATTATGGAAGGCGAGCAGGAGATTCTCTTAAGCGAGCAGCCAGCGCTGGCGGAGAACTTTAACGGCGTACCGCTGTGGATCCGCCCGCAGAGTTTCTTTCAAACCAACCCGAGCGTTGCCAGCCAGCTGTATGCGACCGCTCGCGATTGGGTGCGCCAGCTGCCGGTCAAGCATATGTGGGATCTGTTCTGCGGAGTGGGGGGCTTTGGCCTGCACTGCGCCACGCCGCAAATGCGCCTGACCGGGATTGAGATTGCGCCGGAGGCTATCGCCAGCGCGAAGCAGTCCGCCGCTGAACTGGGCCTGAGCAATCTGCATTTTCAGGCGCTGGACTCGACGCAGTTTGCCACCGCGGAGGGCGAGATTCCTGAGCTGGTGCTGGTCAACCCGCCGCGCCGTGGGATCGGCCGCGAGCTGTGCGACTATTTATGCCGTATGGCGCCGCCCTTTATTATCTACTCCAGCTGTAACGCGCAGACGATGGCGAAAGATATTGCGCAGCTGCCGGGCTATCGGGTTGAGCGGGTGCAGCTGTTTGATATGTTCCCTCATACCGCCCACTACGAAGTGCTGACGCTGCTGGTTCGCGAAGTTTAAACAAAATGTGAACTCTTCTGCCGGCGTAAATCGGGTAAGCTTGACTCATAACAGCGTGAAATGAGCGGAGCACTAACCATGGCAAAGAAAATCCTGTTGGTCGAAGATGACGACGATATTGCCGCGTTGCTGCGTTTAAATCTGCAGGATGAGGGATATCAGATTGTGCATGAAGCGGACGGCGCGCAGGCGCTGGTGCAGCTGGAAAAGGGCGGCTGGGATGCGGCGATTCTTGACCTGATGCTGCCCAATGTCGATGGGCTGGAGATTTGCCGGCGCATTCGCCAGATGACCCGCTACCTGCCGGTGATTATTATCAGCGCCCGCGCCAGCGAGACGCACCGCGTGCTGGGGCTGGAAATGGGGGCGGACGACTACCTGGCCAAACCGTTTTCGGTTATCGAACTGGTTGCGCGAGTCAAAGCGCTGTTTCGCCGCCAGGAGGCGATGGGGCTCAATTTGCTGATGGATTCCGGGCGTATCGATTGCCACGGTCTGAGCATCGACCCGCTTTCGCGCGAAATCAGACTGCATGACGAACTGGTGGATCTGACGCCGCGCGAATTTGACCTGCTGTACTACTTTGCCCGCCATCCCGGCGAGGTCTTTTCTCGTCTGGCCCTGCTTGACCGCGTCTGGGGTTACCAGCATGAAGGCTATGAGCATACGGTCAATACGCATATCAACCGCCTGCGCAGTAAAATCGAACGCGACCCGGCGGAGCCGGAAATCATTCTGACGGTCTGGGGCAAGGGCTATAAATTCGCGCCCGCGCGTAAAGGAGCCGGGCAATGATGCGTCGCTTAAGCCTGAGCCAGCGCCTGGCGTTGGTGTTCACTTCGCTGCTGCTGCTTTGCGCGGCGGCGGTCTGCGTGGTTCAGCTGTATAGCAGCGCGCAATACGGTAATGCGATGGTCCAGCGTCTTTCGGTCGGGCTGGCGCAGCAGATTGTTGCCCGTGAACCGCTGCTCGATGCGCGGGGCCAGGTTAATCGCGAGGCGCTGAAACCGCTTTTCGACCGGCTGATGGTCTTCAACCCCAGCGTCGAGCTCTATCTGGTCTCTCCTGACGGCGAGCTGCTGGCGGATGCTGCGCCGCCGGGCCATATCAAACGCCAGCGCGTTGACATCGTGCCGATCCAGACGTTTCTCTCCGGTGGCACCTGGCCGGTGTACGGCGACGATCCGCGTAGCCAGGATCAGCGCAAGGTGTTCAGCGTGGCGCCGCTGAATGTCGACGGCCAGCTGCGCGGCTATCTCTATATTATCCTGCAAGGGGAAACCTTTAATGAGCTGGCGGCCAGCGCCTGGCAGAAGACGCTGGGGAGCCTGCTTGTCTGGACGCTGCTGCTGGTGGCCCTGTTTGGTCTGCTGGCCGGCGGCCTGGCCTGGTATTGGGTGACGCGCCCGGTACGCCAGCTAACCGCGCAGGTGGGGATCCCCGGAGAAGACAGCATCGGGGCGATTAAACTGCTGGCGGCGCAAGCGCCGGATCCGCATCCGGGGAATGAAGTGGCGATCCTGCATAACCGGTTTATCGACCTGGCCCGGCAGATCGCCGGGCAGTGGGATCGGCTGGCCGACAGCGATCGCCAGCGGCGTGAGTTTATCGCCAATATTTCTCACGATCTGCGCACTCCGCTGACGTCGCTGCTGGGCTATCTCGAGACGCTGACGCTGAAAGCCGATCGGCTGAGTGCGGAAGAGAGCAAGCGCTACCTCAATATTGCGCTGCGCCAGGGGAATAAAGTCCGCTCTCTTTCCCAGCAGTTGTTTGAGCTGGCGCGCCTTGAGCATGGCGGCATCAAGCTGCAGCCGGAGAAATTTGTGCTGGCGGAGCTGGTTC
Source organism: Raoultella sp. T31 (assembly GCF_002806725.1). Classification (NCBI taxonomy): domain Bacteria; kingdom Pseudomonadati; phylum Pseudomonadota; class Gammaproteobacteria; order Enterobacterales; family Enterobacteriaceae; genus Klebsiella; species Raoultella sp. T31. The sequence continues at coordinate 18,120 of NZ_PIBO01000011.1, read as the reverse complement.
AGGACGTGGCGCAGAAGTTCGACCTGGCGATTGCCACCCGCCATATTCGCTTACAGCTCTCGCTGGCCGGGGGATTGCCGCCGGTGGTGGCGGATTTATCGATGATGGAGCGGGTGTTGACCAATTTGCTGGATAACGCGATTCGCCATACGCCGGATGGCGGCAATATCAGCCTGACGGCCCGTCAGCAGGGGGCGGAGATGGTGGTTGACGTCGCCGATAGCGGTCCCGGCGTTGCCGGCGAGCTGCGGGCCACATTGTTTGAGAGGCCTTCGGTGCTGGAGCCCGGCCAGAGCCCGGAATCGCGAGGCGGGTTGGGGCTGATGATTGTGCGGCGGATGCTGCAACTGCACGGCGGTGATATTCACCTGGTGGATGTGCCAGCAGGGGCCAGCTTCCGCTTTACCCTGCCGTTGCGCTCATAGCGTGGGTTCCCCGTTCGTGCCGTACTGGCCGGGGAGAGCGACCCGGAGCAGACATGGTGCCCCGGGTCAGCGGAGGATTACTGCGGGAACCACTGATTGCTGATTTTCTGATACGTGCCGTCCGCTTTAATCGCTTTCAGCGCGCCATTGAGTTTTTCCAGCAGCACCTTGTTGTCCGGACGTACCGCGATGCCGAGGCCGGTGCCGAAGTATTGCGGGTCGGTCACTTTTGGAGTGGCGACGCCCAGCTGTGGGTTGGTCTTCAGCCACTCATTCACCACCGCGGTATCGCCAAACACCCCGTCAATACGGCCATTTTTCAGGTCGATAATCGCGTTCTGATAGCTGTCATAGGCGACGGTTTTGACTTCCGGATGTTTGTCCTGCAGATATTTCTGGTGGGTAGTGCCGTTTTCCATGCCAATACGTTTGCCTTTCAGATCGGCAAAGGAGTGGAAGGCGTCTTTTTTAGCGATAACCAGCGCCGAGTTAGCGTAGTACGGATCGGTAAAGGCGACCTGCTTGCTGCGCTCCGGAGTAATGTCCATGCCGGAAATCACCGCGTCATATTTTTTAAATTTCAGCGCCGGGATCAGGCTATCGAAAGCGTGGTTGGTAAAGGTACAGTCAGCCTGCATCTGTTTGCACAGTGCTTTCGCCAGATCCAGATCGAAACCGACGATCTGATTGTTAGCATCCATGGATTCAAAAGGAGGGTAGGTCGCCGAAACGCCGAAGCTGATCTTCTCTGCTGCGGCCGCGTTAAATGCGGTAGTGGCGAACATTGCGGCTAACAGTAACTTCTTCATGCGTGTTGCTCCCGTCTGTCAATATTATGGTCGTTCGTCGTTTCCTGACGTGGAATCACCATGCCAAAAAATGAATTTATATTCAATATAAATGTATTTTTATTTATTTTTCTGCTGGAAATATGTTCAGGAGATCGGTTAAATGCAGCAATCCGACAACCTGCTTGTCGTCGTTAATCACCGGCAGCACGCTGACGGGAGCCGGCTGATGCTGCTCCATGGTCCTGATCGCCTCATCAATTAACTGGTGTTGACTAATGCAGGTCGCGAAAGGGTTCATCAGCTCCCTCACCGGGGTCTGTAAGAAGAGGTTGTTGTACATGATATAGCGGCGGATATCACCGTCGGTAATTATGCCTTCCAGTTCATTGCGGCCATTGACAATCAGCGCTGCCCCGGAGAGATAGCGGGTCATGATAAACAGCGCATCGAGTATCGTCGACTCCCGACCGATAAGACAGGCTTTTTCGCCGCTGCGCATTGCTTTCCCGACCGTTAATAGCCGCCTCCTGCCGAGCGAACCGCCGGGATGGTAGAGGGCAAACGCCTCTTTGCTGAAGTTTCGCTCTTGCATCAGGGTCACGGCAAGGGCGTCTCCGATAGCCAACGCCAGGGTGGTGCTGGTTGTCGGGGCAAGATCCAGGGGGCAGCATTCGTGCTCAACCTGAGCGGAGATAACCACGTCGCTGTATTTTGCCAGGAGGGAGTCAGGGGTTCCGCATATCGTAATAATGGGCACGCCTGTTCGCTTGAGCGCGGGGAGCATATTGACGACTTCGGTCGTTTCGCCGCTGTTGGAGATAAGGATCACGACATCTTCGCGGCTGACTCTTCCCAGGTCGCCGTGCAGCGCTTCGCCCGGGTGCAGATAAAATGAGGGAGTGCCGGTGCTGGCGAGGGTGGCCGAAATCTTATGCGCGATATAGCCGGGTTTGCCCATTGCGCTTAGCACCACCTTGCCCGGTGCATTTAATATAATATTTATCGCTTGCGCAAAGCTCTCATTAATATTAGAGGTTGCACTAATTATTGCCTTTGCTTCTTCATTTAATACGTTACGGCCTCGATTAATTAATTCCTGAATGTTTCTTGTTTTATTATTCATAACGAGTTCCTTTAGTCGTTTATCGTTATTATGGTAGGCCCGATCACAATACTCTTTTAATTTTGTGATTGAGTGAATGAACTGTGAATTTGTGATTTTATTCACATCTCCATATTTGAAAAACGGTTAGCTTAAAAATCGAGTGAAGCTAACACTCATCGAGATAATGTCATGACACGCTATTCAAAAACGCAAAGGGTGCGTCGTATTATTGAGATGCTTGACGTTAATCATTCCACTACTATTAACCAGTTAGCTGAATACTTTACAGTTTCACATATGACAATTCGCCGTGATGTTGAGGAACTCCAGAAGAACGGGCGGGTCAAGGTTATATTCGGTGGGCAAATTATTAAGGGATTCATTAACGAAAGTCCGGAATATAAAGATAAAGCGCAGCACAATATTGCATGGAAGAAAGAGGTGGCGCTCCAGGCCTATAAACTCTTGCGTCCTGGCGAGATTGTTTTTATGGACGGTGGTACCACGGTGAAACAGCTGGCCTGGTTAATAGATATTCCACTAACGGTGATCACTAACGATATTTCTACCGCCTATATTTTGAATGACCGACCCAACATTAAATTGCTTATTTGCCCCGGTGAGTTAGTCAGGGAAAGCCGCTCAGCCTATTGTACCGAGACGCTGCGTTACCTGAGCGAGCATTATACCGACCTCGCTTTTATCGGGGCCGATGGTTTTGATGAGAATTATGGCGCAATGACGACCACGCAAAGTAAAGCGGACTGCAAGTGGATGGCAATGAGCCGTGCCGCAAAGTCAGTCCTGCTGGTGGATGAGAGTAAACGAAATGTCTTCTGCCATTACAAAATAACCGATTTGGCGGAATTCAGTCAGGTCATCGTCAATAGCGATTCGCTGATGAGGTGACATCAACCCGATACGGAGAGGGAAGCACTGTGAAAATTGCAATAATTGCGGACGATTTAACCGGCGCAAATGCGACCGCCGCGCTGTTAAGTACCAAAGGGTTTACGACCATGACCTGTCTGGATAACGACGCTGAAGAGGCGCAGCGCTTTGATGTGGTTTCATTTTCTACAGATTCCCGCTCTGTTTCCTCTGTTGAAGCCTACAGGCGGGTAGCGGAATGCGTCGCGCGGATTAACCCCGAACAGACGTTGATCAGTAAGCGCATTGATTCAACGCTGCGCGGTAATTTGGGCGCTGAAGTTGATGCGGTCATCGATAGCTTCCCCCATCTGATGGCTATCGTCGTCCCCGTATATCCCTCCAGCGGGCGTATTTGTGTGGGAGGCTCGCTGCTGGTGGATGGCATTCCGCTACAGAATACCGCAATGCGCAACGATCCTAAAAACCCCATGCTGGAATCGTCGGTGGTGGAATTGTTCCGCCAGCAGACCAATAAAAACGTCAGCTATATTTGTCTGCGCGATGTGTTGCGAGGCGAAATCACGCTGACTAAAAAACTAAAGGAGTTGTATTGCGCTAACGTGCGTATTGTCATCATCGATGCGACAACCGGCGATGATATTCAGCAGATAGCCCAGGCGGTACAGAAAGCAAAAATTCCCTGTTTTTGCGTTGACCCCGGCGTGTTCACCGCGCAGCTCGCATGGTTAAAATTTTCATCCGGACGCAGGCGGACCAATAAAGTTTTTCTGGCCATTGGCAGCGTTTCTGATTTAACCCAGCGGCAAATAAAAAAATTACGCTACGAGCGCGAAGTGTATATTGAAACGCTGTCGGCAGAAGAGTTAATTAATTTTTCTCTTCACCCGGAAAATGCCGCCCAGCTCGTTGACCGGTTAATTGATAAAACCCGGACCTGTGATGTGGTCGGCATTGATTCTGTCGAGGCCCCTGAGCATATATTCAGGCTGGAAACGCTCGCTAAAAAATTTGCGGTCGACAATCATCAGGTCAGCTGCATGATTAATAGCGGTATCGCCGAAGTCGTGGCTCAGGTGTTGAAGAAAGAAAAATCGCCGATCAGCGGACTCTACGGTAGCGGCGGCGATGTGATGGTCAGTATAACCAAACGATTAAAAGGCAGTGGCGTAGTATTAAAAGACGAAGTTGAGCCGCTGGCCGTCTATGGAAAGTTAGTTGGCGGACTGGCTGATGGGCTGCCATTAATTACCAAAGGCGGATTTGTCGGGAATGATAATACTCTGGTGCACTGCATTGATTATTTAGTGACGAAAGTCTCGGGTAACACTGCCATTACCGAAACTGTGTAAATATAAAAGGAGTTAATTATGAGACCGTTGGTGGTTATTCCAATGGGGGATGCTGCTGGCATCGGCCCGGAGATTACCGTAAAAACCCTGGCGTCGGAGCATGCGCAACAATATGCCAGAATGGTCGTTGTCGGCAATAAAACTATTCTGGAACAGGCGATGAAGTTTTCCGGCGTATCGTTATCAATTAACGTCATTTCTGGCGTGAATGAGTATATCGATCGACCGGGATTAATGAATCTTATTGAGACCGGAGATCTCAATATTGACGTGTTTAAAGCGGGAGAGATTCAGGGGCAGTGCGGCAGGGCGGCCTATGACTGTATTGAGAAAGCGGTAAAGATGACGCTATGCGGCGACGTCGATGCGGTGGCGACGACCCCGATTAATAAGGAGTCGCTGAGGGCCGGGGGCGTTGACTTTATCGGACATACCGAGATATTTGCTCATCTCACGAATACCCACGATCCGCTGACCCTGTTTCAGGTTCGCACGCTGCGGGTTTTCTTCCTGACGCGCCATCTCTCTCTGGTTGAGGCGATCCGCAGCCTGACGCCGGAGAAAGTATGCGATTACGCGCTGCGCTGTACGCGTGCGCTGCAGCAGCTTGGCGTGCCACAGCCCAAACTGGTGGTGGCCGCGATTAATCCCCACGGCGGCGAGCACGGCCTGTTTGGTCATGAGGATGATGACGTTCTGTTGCCGGGTATTGAGCTCGCGCGTGAGCAAGGCATAGCGATTGAGGGGCCAAAACCGGCCGACAGCGTATTCCATTTTGCTCTGCAGGGGGCATGGGATGCCGTGCTGTCGCCGTATCATGACCAGGGGCATATCGCCACCAAAATGGTGGACTTCCACCGCACCATTTCTATCACCAGCGGCATGCCTGTCCTGCGAACTTCCGTTGATCACGGTACCGCAAATGACATTGCGGGGAGGGGAATTGCCGATCCGGTCAGCCTGATTGAAGCGGTCAGGCTGGCGGCACTCTACGCGCCTTATTACAAAAAACAATAACCTGTGGCGGGCGTCACCGCCCGCTGCCTCAATAATCCGAGGTGAGTATGTCTGATAAACCAGTGGAAGCCGCCGCGACGGGAATGAGTCCGGCATTGAAGGGGGCGCTAGTCCTTGGCATTGGGTTAATCATTTTTAACCCTGGAAGCACCAGCGGGGAGGAGCTCGACAGTTTCCGCGTGATTGGCGGACTGCTGGTCGCAATAGCGGCGCTGCTCTTTATGATCCTTAAAACGCGCATTCCCGCGTTTCCCGCATTGATCATTGCCGCGGTGATTACCGGCTCGTTGGGCGGGATGAAAAGCGAAATGATGATCGCTTCTGTCACCAGGGGCTTTGGCGGGACGTTAGGCAATATCGGCATCGTGATTGGCTTTGGCGTGATGATGGGCTCGCTGCTGCAGATGAGCGGAGCCTCTAAGCGCATGGCGATTTCGTTTATCAACCTGCTGGGCAAGGGACGTGAGGAGCTGGCGCTGGTGATGATCGGTCTGATCGTCTCAATGGCCGTATTCTGCGATTCGGCGTTTATCGTTCTGGTACCGTTGGTTAAGGCTATCTCCCGTTCAACGGGTAAATCGGTGGTTGGCTTAGGGGCAACGCTTGCGGCCGGATTAGTGATCAGTCATAGCATGATCCCGCCTGCCGTTGGTCCGTTTGGCGTGGTATCGCAGTTCAATATGCCGATTGGCCGGTTTATGCTCTGGAGCATGGTCGTGGCGGTACCGGTGGCGATAGCCGGATTCCTGTATACCCGACGTCTTGGCAACGCTATTTTCCTGATCCCGACGGCAGACGGCAGCGGTTTTACCCGTGAACGCCCCCTTGCCGGCGAGGAAAGCGTGCAGCAGGAGGACTCTCTGCCGGGTAAAGTGATTTCGTTTGCTCCGCTGATGGTGCCCATCGTACTGATTCTGCTGGCCACCTTCTTCAAGGAGTTCGGCTACATTGACCCGGAGAGTCATACGTGGCAGCAGTCGTTAGCGCAGATGGTCGTCGCTATCGGCCATCCGGTTACGGCGGTGGGGACCGGGTTACTGATCGCCATTATTGGGCTGGGTAGCCGTTACGAGCGTAAAGAAGTCACCCAAAATATGGAAAATGCGATTCGCTCGGCGGGGATTATCTTTCTGGTTATCGGCGGCGGCGGGGCGCTGGGTATGGTGCTGCGTGATTCCGGCGCCGGCAATATGATAGCCGATTACATTATCCGCACAGGCGTGCCGGGCGTCTTGCTGCCGCTGACCATTTCGACGCTGGTGCGTTTAATTCAGGGGTCTGGTACGGTGGCGATGATTACCGCAGCGAGTATTACCGCCCCGATGATCGGGACCTTAGGCGTGGATCCGGTGATTGCTGGCCTCGGCTGTACGGTAGGCTCCTTTATGTTTTCCTACTTTAACGATGCCTATTTTTGGGTTGTGAACCGCTCGCTCGGCGTGACCGAAGTCCAGGAGCAGATCAGGGTGTGGAGTATCACCTCGACTATCCTCTGGGCGACCGGGTCGGTCACCTTACTGCTGATTAACGTGCTGTGCTTTTAAGAGATAAAAAAGGGATCCCTCAGGGATCCCTTTTAGGGTTAATTCCGTCGTTCGAATGCCAGCGCTCGACGCTCCACTAACCGCATCAGCAGCGTCAGCAGACCGTTGACGATGAGATAGACGATACCGGCCGCGCCAAACACCATGACGTCGTAGGTGCGTCCGTACAGCAGCTGGCCGTGCCCCATGACTTCCATCAGCGTAATGGTGTAAGCCAGAGAGGTACTTTTGAACACCAGCACCACCTCGTTGGAATAAGAAGAGAGGGCGCGCTTAAAGGCGTACGGCAGCAGAATCGCCAGCGTGTCTTTCTTGCTCATGCCCAGCGCGCTACAGGATTGCCACTGGCCGTCCGGGATGGCGCGGATCGCACCATAAAACAGCTGGGTGGTGTAGGCGGCGCTGTTCAGGGACAGGGCTATCATGGCGCACAGCCAGGGTTCAGAAATCAGATGCCACAGCACCGGGTAGTCCTGCAACGAGGGGAACTGACCTGGACCATAGTAAATCAGGAAGATCTGCACCAGCAGCGGCGTACCGGTAAATAAGGTGATATAAGCGCGAACAATCCACACCAGCACCGGCGTTTTCAGCGTCAGGACGATGGTGAAAACCAGCGACAGGATCAGTGCGACGACGATCGACGCCGCCGTCAGCGTCAGGCTGGTATGCAGCCCTTTTAGCAGTTCGGGTAAGTAATCGAGCATCAGCCTGGTCTCCGTTCGAAGCGCGTCGCACGTTGGTCAATACGTTTGAGGATGTACTGACTGAACAGGGTGATGACCAGATAGATCGCCGCCGCGATGATATACCAGTTAAACGGTTCCTGAGTGCGGGTAGCGATGCTCTTGGTTTGCAGCATCAGATCGTTGACGCTGATTAAACTGACCAGTGCGGTATCTTTCAGCAGAACCAGCCACTGGTTGCCGAGGCCCGGCAGCGCATGACGCCACATTTGCGGCATCACCAGACGGAAGAAGATAGCCCCTTTCGACAGCCCCAGCGCCTGGCCGGACTCCCATTGTCCCTGAGGTACCGCCTTGAGCGCCCCGCGCAAAGTTTGCGAGGCGTAAGCGGCGTACAGCAGGGACAGCGCGATGGCACCGCACAGGAACGGACTGACGTCGAAGTCTTCAATCTGCATCTGTACCGGAATCTGCACAAAACCAAGATTGATCGTAAAACCGTCAGAGAGCGTAAGCAGCAGCTGTGAGGAGCCGAAATAGATAAACAGGACCACCAGAATCTCCGGTAGCCCACGCAGAATCGTGACCACGCCGGTTGCGAACCATGCCAGCGGGCGCCATTTCACTGACTCCAGCACGGCAAACAGCATCGCCAGCACCAGGCCGATGATCAGCGCGCAAACGGCAAGGCCGACGGTCATCCCGGCGGCGCTTGCTAAGGGAAAAATTTCATTCATTTAGCGTTACTTCTGAAACCATTTGCTATAGATGGTCTGGTAAGTCCCATCTTTTTTCACTTTTTCCAGCGCAGCATTAAATTTCTGCTGCAGCTCGGTATTGCCCTGGCGCAGCGCAATGCCCAGACCGGTGCCGAAGTAGTCTTTATCCGTGACCTTATCGCCCACCGCGGCCAGCTTCGGATTGCTCTTCAGCCATTCGGTGACGACGGCATTATCGCCAAACACGGCATCAATACGGCCATTTTGCAGATCCAGTTTCGCATTCTGGTAGCTGTCATACGGCACGGTGGTGATTTCAGGGTGTTTGTCATTAATAAATTTCTGGTGCGTAGTCCCGTTCTGAACGCCGACTTTCTTGCCTTTCAGCTGCTCGAGGCTGGTGAATTTACCCTTCTGGCCGACAAACAGCGCCGAGTTTTCATAGTAAGGTGTGGTGAACAGCACCTGCTTTTCACGCTCAGGCGTGATATCCATCCCGGCCATCACCGCATCGATGCGGCGGAATTTGAGGCTGGGGATCAGGCTATCGAAGGCCTGGTTGGTAAAGGTGCAGGTAGCATCAATTTCTTTACACAGCGCGTTGGCCAGATCGACATCAAAACCGACAATTTTATTGTTGGCATCAATCGATTCAAACGGAGGGTAGGAGGCCTCAGTGGCGAAACGAATGGTCTGGGCGGCAGTAGCTGACAGGCTCATGCTGGCCAGGATCGCGGCAATCAGTACTTTTTTCATCGTCATTTCCCCGAAAACATCAATGTGAAAGATAGTTTTTAAACGCGTCGGTCTGCGGATGCGTAAAGCAGCTGGCATCCCCTTGTTCAATGATGTGACCATTTTCCATATACACCACGCGGCTTGCCGTTTTACGCGCCACTTCCACTTCGTGGGTGACGATAACCTGCGTAATACCGGTGCCGGCCAGCTCGCGAATAATGCTGACGATCTGAGCGGTGATTTCCGGGTCGAGCGCTGCGGTAGGTTCATCAAACAGCAGTACCTGGGGTTCCATCATCAGCGCCCGCGCAATGGCGACGCGCTGCTGCTGACCACCGGAAAGATGCAGCGGATAACGATCGCTGTAGGGCTTGAGACGAAGACGTTCCAGCAGTTTTTCGGCGCGAGCGAGCGCCATGTCTTTACTTAACCCCAGCACGCGGCAGGGGGCTTCAATCAGGTTTTGCTGCACCGTCAGGTGCGGCCACAGATTATACTGCTGGAAAACCATACCCACGTTCTGGCGCAGCTCGCGAATGGCTTTGTCAGAAGGCGTTTTGGTAAAGTCGAAGTGGTTACCGGCGATATGTAATGTCCCGGAACGCGGCATTTCCAGCAGGTTGAGTACGCGAAGCAGCGAGCTTTTCCCGGCGCCACTCGGGCCGAGCAGCACCAGCGTTTCCCCCTGCGGGCAATCCAGCGTGATGTCGAACAGCGCCTGATGCGCGCCGTAGAAGCAGTTAATGCCGTTTAGTTTAATACTCATCTGGGCTGTCTGATACGAATAGCTATTGAGGCCGCAAATACTACCTTTGACAGAATAGTTATGCAATATTTATGCGTTAAAAGTTAAATGTAAACCGCGTTTACCTCTAAACTTAGCACAAAATATGGGTTCGTGGGGTAGGGAGGCTCGAATGTCGGCATAACTGGAGAAATACCGACATTTTACCGGAGTTATCGTTTCAGCGGCGTAGGTTCCACGTCCTTATCCGCGTTTTTCAAGACTCTGTTGCAGGGAACCGGCCGGGGCATGGGCGTTAATACCAAGATAACGCACGTCATCGACGGCCCAGCACTGGCCTTCCTGAATCATCAGCACTTCATCCTGCCAGCTTTGGCTGCCCTGTTTTAAATCGACGCGCAGAGGGATATTGCGGGCATCGCGGTTTGGAATGGTGGAGGCGCTGGCCACGCTGGCGCTATCGGCCGGGGTTGTCGAGCTGGAGAAGAGGTTCGATTGCAGCTGCGAGCTGCGGGACGGATCCTGGCGGGCATCGTTTAATAATCTGGCCAGATCGTCGCTGAGATAAGGACGCAGGGCCGTCAGGTCGTGGTTTCGGTGCTGGATCTGATAATCGTAGAATTTCTGCGCTACCTCATCCGGTCCACCTTCGATGCAGGCCCCGCTGCGGGTGCCATTATCTTTATAGGCGGGGGGGACGGTGGTACAGGCACTCAGCGCGAGCGCGCACGGGATAATAAAAGCAACGAGTTTGTCGCGCATAATGATTTCCTTATAGGCTCACTACGTTAAAATATCTCTTCAAGCATAGCGTATCGATACGACAATGTGCTTGACTCTCTGAGCTAACACCTTGAACGCAAAAGAAGGACTTGATGATGCAATTTTCAACGACTCCCACCCTCGAAGGGCAGCCTATTGTGAAATATTGCGGTGTCGTGACGGGGGAGGCTATCCTCGGCGCGAACGTTTTTCGCGACTTCTTCGCCAGCATCCGCGATATCGTCGGTGGTCGCGCGGGGTCCTATGAAAAAGAGCTGCGCAAGGCGCGGGAGATAGCGTTTGGCGAGATGGGCGAGCAGGCAAAAGCGCTGGGTGCCAACGCGGTCGTCGGTATCGATATCGATTATGAGACGGTGGGCAAGGATGGCAGCATGCTGATGGTTTCCGTCAGCGGCACGGCGGTACAGACACGGTGAGGATACGCCCTGGACTGAGCGTCGCGCTGCTAACGCTGTTGCTGGCGGGCTGCGCGACAGAAAAGGGAATTATTGACCGCGACGGTTACCAACTCGATACTCGCCATCCGGCGCAGGCCGCCTACCCGAGAGTGAAAATATTAGTCATTCACTATACCGCCGATGACTTTGACGTTTCCCTGGCGACCCTGACGGATAAAGAGGTCAGTTCGCACTATTTGATTCCCGAGCAGCCCCCGCTGCATCACGGCAAACCGCGGATCTGGCAACTGGTGCCGGAACAAGATTTGGCCTGGCACGCGGGGATTAGCTTCTGGCGCGGCAGCACGCGCATTAACGATACCTCTATCGGCATTGAGCTGGAGAACCGCGGCTGGCAGAAAAACGCGGGGACGAAAAGCTTTACGCCGTTCAACCCGGCACAGATTAATGCGCTGATGCCGCTGGCAAAAGATATTATTGCCCGCTACCACATTGCGCCGCAAAACGTGGTTGCCCACGCCGATATTGCCCCGCAGCGTAAGGACGATCCCGGGCCGTTATTCCCATGGCGGCAACTGGCGGAGCAGGGTATTGGCGCGTGGCCGGATGCCGGTCGGGTGGCGTTTTATCTCAATGGCCGACCGTCGTATCAAGCGGTTGATAGCGCAGAGCTGCTGGATATGCTCTCTCGCTATGGCTATCAGGTCACGCCGGAGATGACCCCGGCGCAACAGAAACGAGTCATTATGGCCTTTCAGATGCACTTTCGTCCGGCGCGCTGGGATGGCGTCGCCGATGCTGAAACCCAGGCCATCGCCGAGGCGCTGCTGGAAAAGTATGGCCAGGGATAACCTGCGGTTAGCGGTGTAATTTGCCGTGGTCCTTCAGCCAGGCGGCGGTGCGAATAATGCCGTCATCGAGCGTAACCACAGGTTGATAACCCAGCTCTTGCTGAGCGCGGGAGATATCGAGGGTAAAGTCAAAGTTCAGCTTGGAGACGCCGTAGTGGGTAAAGGCGGGTTCTCTGGCGGATTTATTGCCGAAATGCTCCATACTGCGGGCGATAATATCCAGCATCGGGTAGGGCACGGAGCGGATCCGACACTTAATACCCAGTTCATCAATCAACTTCTGCACAATACTGTGCAGCGTGCGCGGTTCGCCGTTGGTGATATTCCAGGCGCGGCCGGAGGGCAGATGATCGCACTGCGGCTGGCTGGCGAGCCACATCGCATGTACCGCATTTTCATAATAGGTCATATCAACCAGCGCGCTGCCGCCGCGTGGCAGCAGGATGCTACCATAGTGCTGCATCATTTGCGCCAGGCGAGGAATAAACACTTTATCATGGGGGCCGAACAGGCTCTGCGGACGCAGAATGGTAAAGCGGGTATTGGGGTTCGCCTGAGCCAGCAGATGAATCACCTCTTCACTGGCCGCCTTGCTGCGGGCAAATTCATTGGCGAAACGCTGCGGGCGGAAATCTTCCTGCACATCGCGATGATGGTGATAATCAAAATAGAGCGACGGGGAGGAGATATGAACGAAATTACGCACCCCCCAGGCAACGGCCCACTCTCCGAGACGGCGGGTGGCCCGCACGTTAGCGAGATCAAAAGCCTGCTGCGTACCCCAGGGAGAGGTAAAGCTTGAACAGTGCCACAGGGTATCGATACCGGCGAGCATCACTTTAGCCTGCGAAGAAACCAGCTCGGTTAAATCGGCAGGCACAAACTCGGCGCCCATTTTGCTCAGAAGCTTGCCCATCGCTTCATTACGCCCGGTGGCTCTGACGCTGATGCCTTGATGACGCAGATATTCCACCGCGTTGCGGCCTAATCCGCTGGTCGCGCCGGTAACCAGTACCTTCATATCAACCTACTGTCCCAGAAAAGAATTTCGTGCGCATTTTTCCGTGATTCTCCTCATGATGCAATGAGAATGATGAAAGAATGCCACACATACTGCCTATTTGCCTGTGATTTGTTCGGCCAGCCGGGCAATGCGTCGCGCCATGCCGCGAAAGATAAACAGATGCGCCGGGATCATCAGCAGCCAGTAGAACAGCCCGGGCATGCCGTGAGGATGCCACCAGGCGCGGACATCCAGCTCGCGGCGATCGCCTTTATCTCTGAGCGTAAAACTCAGGCGTCCCAGACCCGGCGCTTTCATGCCGAATAGTAAGGTTAGCTGCTTTTCCGGTTCGACGATAATGACCTTCCAGCTGTCCACCGTATCCCCGGTCTGCAGGTCGGCGCGATCGGGACGGCCTTTCGCCAGCCGGTGGCCGACCAGCAGGTCCATCATCCCGCGGATTTGCCACAAAATGTTGCCAAAGAAGTAACCCTCTTTGCCGCCGATTTGATTAACCACCTGCCACAGCGCCGCCGCGCTGGCGCGGGTGCTGATCGTACAACCGGCCTGTTTAGGGTAGTAGCCATACTCCGGCCGCCAGCGGGCAAACGCCTGGGCGTCATAGCCCCAGTCGCTGGAGTTCGCCAGCTGCTCTTCGTCTTTTAACGTGCGGCGCACCGCCTCATCAAAGGAGATAAGCGGCTGGGGGATCAGCGCGCGCAGAGCGCGATCGTCGGCGATCAGATCGTGCTTTAGCCCCTGAATCAATGCCCGGGCGATGGTGGGAGGCACCGACGTGATCACGTTGAGAAACCACACCGAAATCCAGCGGGTGGGAAACGGAATCGGGATTAACAGGCGCTGCTTACCGCTCACCGCCATAAAGCGAGTGAACTGCTGCTGGTAACTTAATACTTCTGGTCCGGCGGCTTCCAGTACCCGATGAGCGCTGGCCGGATGATGCAGCAGTTGCACCAGATAATAGAGCAGGTTCTCCAGCGCGACAGGCGTCGTTCGCGAGCGAACCCAGCGCGGCGGCGTCAGAACCGGCAGATTGTAGACCATATCGCGCATCACTTCGAAAGCGGCGGAACCGGCGCCGATGATAATTCCTGCCCGCAGTTCGGTGACCGGGACGGCGGCTTCCCGCAGAATGTCGGCGGTGATTTGCCTGGCGCGCAGATGATCCGATTGTTCCGCTTCCGGCGCCTGCAGGGAACTGAGAAAAATCAGCTGCCGGACCGGCGTGACGCGCAGGGCATCACGAACGTTGGCCGCGACCCGGCGCTCGTGGGCAATAAAGTCGCCGCCTTCGCCCATCCCGTGCACCAGATAATACACGGTATCCGCCTGCGCCAGCAGGGCGGACAGCCCCTGCGGTTGGTTAAGATCGAGCGGCTGGCAGCTTACGCCCGGGAGATTGAGCTTTTGCAGTCTGTCGACATGGCGCGCCGCCGCCAGCACCGGGTAACCCTGCTCGCTTAATGCCTGCACCAGATGCTGGCCGATATAGCCGCTGGCGCCGAGCACCAGAATGTGTTGCGACACGCCGGGCTCCTTAGCGCTGCAAAAATGCCTGCCAGTGGCCGACGACGTCCGCAAGCTGCTGGCGGCTGACATCCAGATGCGTCACCAGGCGCACGATCGGCGAAGCATTGATCAGCACGCCGCGCTGCTGCATAAATGCCCCCAGCGCTGCGGCGTGTTCTTCCCCCACGCGGACAAACAGCATGTTGGTATCATGCCGGGTCACGTCGGCGCCAATGGCGCTGAGCTGCCCGGCCATCCACGCCGCATTATCGTGGTCCTCTTTTAACCGTTGGACGTTGTTTTGCAGGGCGTAGAGGCCCGCCGCCGCCAGAATCCCGGCCTGGCGCATGCCGCCGCCGACCATTTTCCGCCAGCGGGTGGCGCGGCGAATGTACTCGTGGCTACCGACCAGCAGCGAGCCGACCGGCGTACCCAGCCCTTTGGAGAGACAGATAGTGAATGAATCACAGTACTGCGCGATGTCGCGCAGTTCGCAGCCGTAATCAACCACCGCATTGAAGATACGCGCGCCATCAACGTGCAATGCCAGATTATGCTTACGGGTAAACTCCCATGCCTCCTGGAGGTATGCGCGCGGCAGAACCTTACCGTTGTGGGTGTTTTCGAGGCTCAGCAGGCGTGTCGGGGCAAAGTGGATATCGTCAGGTTTAATCTTCGCGGCGACCTTATCCAGCGGCAGAGTGCCGTCGGCGGCGGCATCGATCGGCTGTGGCTGAATGCTACCCAGCACTGCCGCTCCGCCCGCTTCATACAGATAGTTATGCGCGCCCTGGCCGACGATATACTCTTCGCCGCGCTGGCAGTGGCTTAGCAGGCCGACCAGGTTAGCCTGGGTGCCGGTGGGCAGGAACAGCGCGGCTTCTTTAGCGGCCAACTGCGCGGCGTAGCGCTGAAGTTCATTTACCGTCGGGTCGTCGCCATACACGTCGTCTCCGACCGGCGCGGCCATCATCGCCTCCAGCATGGCGGGGCCTGGCCGGGTTACGGTATCACTGCGTAAATCTATCACGGCATTTCCTTCTGGGTCGATCATCCCGCAGGCGGCTGCTGTCGCGCGCCTTTTGTGTCCCCGATGACAGGCGCGGTGCTGTCGTCGGGGATGCCCGGGCGCGCCGCATCGCGGCATCAGGCATGATTTCAGAGATTAACGAAAAGAATGTTTTACCTGAGCCAGTTGGTTTTCGCCAGTTCGATGACCTCATCGCCGCGTCCGCTGATAATGGCACGCAGCATGTACAGACTAAATCCTTTGGCCTGCTCCAGTTTGATCTGCGGCGGAATGGCTAATTCCTCTTTGGCGACGACAACATCCACCAGCACCGGGCCATCGGTACTAAACGCGGTCTGTAACGCGCTATCCACTTCGCTGGCTTTTTCGACGCGGATCCCTGTTATCCCGCAGGCTTCAGCAATGCGAGCGAAATTGGTGTCGTGCAGTTCGGTACCGTCGGTCAGATAGCCTCCGGCTTTCATTTCCATTGCCACGAAGCCGAGGACGCTATTGTTAAAGATGATAATTTTCACCGGCAGCTTCATCTGCGCCAGCGAGAGAAAGTCTCCCATCAACATGCTAAAACCACCGTCACCGCACAGTGCCACCACCTGGCGATCCGGCGCTGCCGCCTTGGCGCCAATCGCCTGCGGCATGGCGTTAGCCATCGAACCGTGGTTAAACGACCCGATCAGGCGGCGTCTGCCGTTCATTTTCAGATAGCGCGCGGCCCAGACGGTCGGCGTCCCGACGTCGCAGGTGAAAATCGCGTCGTCGGCGGCAAAATGACCGATCTGCTGCGCCAGATACTGCGGATGAATCGCTTTGTCGCTTGGCTTTGCCAGATCATCGAGCCCTTTACGCGCTTCACGATAGTGCTCAAGGGCTTTATCCAGAAACGTGCGGTCGGTTTTCTCTTCCAGATGCGGCAGCAGCGCGCCGAGCGTGGACTTAATATCGCCGACCAGCGCCATATCGACTTTGCTATGGGCGCCGATGCTACCGGGGTTGATATCAATCTGGATAATTTTGGCATCGGTGGGGTAGAAGGCCCGGTAGGGGAACTGGGTGCCCAGCAGCACCAGGGTATCGGCATTCATCATGGTATGGAAACCCGAGGAGAAGCCAATCAGTCCGGTCATCCCGACATCATAGGGGTTGTCATACTCAACGTGCTCTTTACCACGCAGGGCATGGACGACAGGGGCTTTTAATTTCGCGGCAAACTCGACCAGCTCTGCGTGCGCGCCGGCGCAGCCGCTGCCGCACAGCAGGGCGATATTACTGGCATAGCGCAGCACCTGCGCCAGCTTTTTGATCTCTTCCTCCGGCGGCGTGACCGTCGGCAGCGGCGCGGCGTACCAGTGGGTGCTGGCGCTCTCCGGTGCGGCTTTCAGCGCCACGTCGCCGGGCAGCACCACCACCGATACGCCACGGTTAATCACCGCTTTACGCATCGCGATGGCCAGCACCTGCGGGATTTGCTCTGGCGTGGAGACCAGCTCGCAATAGTGGCTGCATTCACGAAACAGCTCCTGCGGATGGGTTTCCTGGAAATAGCCGCTGCCGATTTCACTGGAGGGAATATGGGCGGCGATGGCGACCACGGGAACATGATTGCGATGGCAGTCGAAAAGGCCGTTAATGAGATGGAGGTTACCCGGGCCGCATGAACCTGCGCATACTGCCAGCTCTCCGGTTAACTGTGCTTCGGCGCCAGCCGCAAAGGCGGCGACTTCTTCATGTCGGGTGGGCATCCAGGCAATGGTGCCCATCCGGTTCAGGCTATCGCTCAGTCCGTTGAGGGAGTCGCCGGTGACGCCCCATATGCGTTTTACGCCGGCCTGTTCAAGTGTTTTTGCTATATATGCCGCCACGGTTTGTTTCATGGTTCTCCATCTCCTTTTTGTGATAACGCTTACAAGCTTAGATGAAACTGATGGGCATGCCGGTGAATCACCCTGATAAAAATCAAATCTTCTTACGCAATGATTAGGCATAATCTGATCGGCTCTCAGGTGCAAACAGGAATCATTTCAAATGATAAAGTCACTGTTAATCAATGTTAATAAAACGCTAGCGAAAGACGATGTCGGCAAACTCTTGTTACGACTTACGACTTACGACTTACCGTGGGCGGGCTGATGTTGTTTCATGGATTACACAAACTGTTTGAGGGGGTAGATGGCATCAGCGGCATGCTGGTGGCGAAAGGGTTGCCGGGATTTATCGCCTACGGCGTCCTGATTGGTGAAGTGGTTGCGCCGTGTCTGATTATTCTTGGTATCCTCACCCGGCCAGCAGCGCTGGTGCTGGCGTTTACGATGATCGTCGCATGGCTGATGGTTGGCACCGGTGAAACTTTTGCGTTGGATGCGGTTGGTGCATGGGCGCTCGAAAGCCTGGTCTATTTCTTTACTGGCGCGCTGGCGATTGCCTGTCTTGGGGCGGGGCGTTTCTCGGTGGCGGGAAATTCGGTCTGGCGGTGAGGCATTGCCGGATGGCGCTGCGCTTATCCGGCCTACAGCGA
>NZ_PIBO01000118.1:0-268 GCF_002806725.1 Raoultella sp. T31 | reverse complement strand
TGCTGCGCACCTGTCCGGGCTACCCGTCCGCAGACGACGATGGACCGTCGCCCGGAGAAGCGCAACGGTAGCCCGGTTAAGCGCAGCGGTAGCCCGATGAAGCACAACGGTAGTCCGGTTAAGCGTAGCGGTAGCCCGGCTAAGCACAGCGCAAGCCGGGGGGCAGGCCATCGTTTCTGAACCCCGACCACTCTTTTCCCGGAGGCGGTGCTACGCACCTGTCCGGGCTACCCGTCCGCAGACGACGATGGACCGTCGCCCGGTGAAG
>NZ_PIBO01000117.1:0-282 GCF_002806725.1 Raoultella sp. T31 | reverse complement strand
GAGATGAGGCCAGAAAATTACTGATGAAAATTTTTCCGTAAAATCAGGGGGTCACTCGTTATTTTCGGCCTTCATTGATTACTGGAACATATCTGTGAAGGTCTGGAAGATTTGATGAGCAGATGAATACCTGCTTAGAAGGCGAACCTGAGAAAGTGCGTTTAACAAGCAATTCCTCAACATATCTGCAATGAAATCAATCAGAAAGCCCCACATAAGCAGGGCGTGACGAGACTGTAATTTAAATTGTGTAATTGCCTGTTTTTGATATGTTCACTCCAA
>NZ_PIBO01000116.1:0-283 GCF_002806725.1 Raoultella sp. T31 | reverse complement strand
CAGCCACAGACATATCACAACACAGAGGAGCCGTAGGACCCGTAGCCCCGGTAAGCGCAGCGCCACCGGGGAGCCAGCCACAGACATATCACAACACAGAGGAGCCGTAGGACCCGTAGCCCCGGTAAGCGCAGCGCCACCGGGGAGCCAGCCACAGACATATCACAACACAGAGGAGCCGTAGGACCCGTAGCCCCGGTAAGCGCAGCGCCACCGGGGAGCCAGCCACAGACATATCACAACACAGAGGAGCCGTAGGACCCGTAGCCCCGGTAAGCGCAGC
>NZ_PIBO01000115.1:0-285 GCF_002806725.1 Raoultella sp. T31 | reverse complement strand
CGCCCGGGAACCTTTCCCCGGTGGCGCTGCGCTTACCGGGGCTACTCGATATGGGTGACTTGATACCAGGCCGACAATTGATGCCGGATGTAGCCCGGGCAAGGGGTTACCCCGCCGCCCGGGAACCTTTCCCCGGTGGCGCTGCGCTTACCGGGGCTACTCGATATGGGTGACTTGATACCGGACCGACAATTGATGCCGGATGTAGCCCGGGCAAGGGGTTACCCCGCCGCCCGGGAACCTTTCCCCGGTGGCGCTGCGCTTACCGGGGCTACTCGATATGGG
>NZ_PIBO01000114.1:0-294 GCF_002806725.1 Raoultella sp. T31 | reverse complement strand
ACCCGGCCTACGGTTCGTGTACGTTGCAGGACGGGTGAGCTGTGTTATCCCGAAACCCACCCGTACGAAATGTTTATGCTGGCGGATGCGGCGTAACTGACGCCGGGTGGCGGCTTGCGCCTTACCCGGCCTACGGTTCGTGTACGTTGCAGGACGGGTGAGCTGTGTTATCCCGAAACCCACCCGTACGGGATGTTTGTGCTGGCGGATGCGGTGTAACTGACGCCGGGTGGCGGCTTCGCCTTACCCGGCCTACGGTTCGTGTACGTTGCAGGACGGGTGAGCTGTGTTATC
>NZ_PIBO01000113.1:0-322 GCF_002806725.1 Raoultella sp. T31 | reverse complement strand
CCGAGGAAGGGATGCCACAGGAAAGCCATTAATTTGTCAGGAAATCAATCCAATATACAAATGTTAACATGTTGTTAAATTCTGTCAAGGGGTTTCAGTTTCTGACAGATAGCCTTGATAACTTCGTATCTTCTGGTTTTTGTCATCATACGAGGTGGGGTATAACCAGAGGGAGGTGTAATCCCTGTTAATTCGGAAAGGCTCTTATACTGCATGTAGAATTGATGTGTCTTTTCCGCTACGACAGTAAAGTATTTCTTTCTTTTCTTCATTCATGTTAATACCCCTAAAACAGGAAAGGCCACCCCCCATGATAAAACCT
>NZ_PIBO01000112.1:0-323 GCF_002806725.1 Raoultella sp. T31 | reverse complement strand
CCGAGGAAGGGATGCCACAGGAAAGCCATTAATTTGTCAGGAAATCAATCCAATACATAAATGTTAACATATTGTTAAATTATATCAAGAGGTTTCAGTTTTCTGACAGATAGCCTTAATGATTTCATACCGTCTGGTTTTAGTCATCATACGAGGCGGGGTGTAATCGGTGGGGGATGTAATTCCTGTTAATTCGGAAAGACCCTTATATTGCATGTAGAACCGATGTGCCTTTTCAGCTACGACAGTAAAGTATTTCTTTCTTTTTTTCATTCATGTTAATACCCCTAAAACAGGAAAGGCCACCCCCCATGATAAAACCT
>NZ_PIBO01000111.1:0-329 GCF_002806725.1 Raoultella sp. T31 | reverse complement strand
GCACCTCCCTTACAAGGAGGGGGTCGGCGGTTCGATCCCGTCATCACCCACCACTCGGGTCGTTAGCTCAGTTGGTAGAGCAGTTGACTTTTAATCAATTGGTCGCAGGTTCGAATCCTGCACGACCCACCAATTTAACATCGAACTCAGATGTTGAACGTGAAGGATAACGTTGCGTAGCAACGGCCCGAAGGGCAAGCGAAAGCGAGTCATCCTGCACGACCCACCAATTTAATATTGGTGACGAGTGAAAAAATTCAGGTAGTACCCGAGCGGGTCGTTAGCTCAGTTGGTAGAGCAGTTGACTTTTAATCAATTGGTCGCAGGTT
>NZ_PIBO01000110.1:0-342 GCF_002806725.1 Raoultella sp. T31 | reverse complement strand
CAAGCAAACCCGCAGCCACCGCTAGCCCGACCGGTAGGCCGGGTAAGGCGTCAGCCGCCACCCGGCAAAATACCGGTACGCCGTCCAGGCCAGCACAAGGGCCCATCACTCATTACGCAAGCAAATCCGCAACCACCGCTAGCCCAACCGGTAGGCCGGGTAAGGCGTCAGCCGCCACCCGGCAAAAATACCGGCACGCCGTCCAGGCCAGCACAAGGGCCCATCACTCATTACGCAAGCAAATCCGCAACCACCGCTAGCCCAACCGGTAGGCCGGGTAAGGCGTCAGCCGCCACCCGGCAAAAATACCGGCACACCGTCCAGGCCAGCACAAGGGCCCAT
>NZ_PIBO01000109.1:0-348 GCF_002806725.1 Raoultella sp. T31 | reverse complement strand
ATCTCAACACCTGCACAAGTTCTGTAGGCCCGCGCAAGCGCAGCGCCGCCGGGCAATGTGAGGAGCTATCTGGAGCCAGCGCGATGTCGCCGGGCGGTGAGAGTGCTGACAAACCGGCGTTGAACAGAGTGCCCGCATTTTGCCAGGTGGCGGCTGACCCGGCCTACAACACCCGCAATCTCAACATTTGCACACCCCTTGTAGGCCCGCGCAAGCGCAGCGCCGCCGGGCAATGTAAGAAGCTATCTGGAGCCAGCGCGATGTCGCCGGGCGGTAAGAGCGCTGACAAACCAGCGTTGAACAGAGTGCCCGCATTTTGCCGGGTGGCGGCTGACGCCTGACCCGGCC
>NZ_PIBO01000010.1:0-145311 GCF_002806725.1 Raoultella sp. T31 | reverse complement strand
ACCGGGCGGACAGCGTGATTATCCAGGGGTTCTTCAGTCTGGACTACTATCAGGTGGAGCAGATCGCCTTCGCCGATGGCACGCTATGGCTGCCGGAGGATGTGCTGAATTATATCGAACACAATATTCCTTTACCGGTCATGGATACCGCGGAAAGCACGGCAGACATCGCGCTGTTGAAGCAGGAGATCTGCCAGTTTCTGGCCTCGGGCGACGTTGATGATGCGGACAATGCCGGGGTGGCTATACCGCTGGCTACCGCGCAAACGACGGCGGAAAACTGGCGAACGGCCATTGGCTATTAGTGGAGCTGCGTTATGTCATCGGATGATAATCTATGGCAGGGGCTGCGGCTGATCGCCCGCTACCACGGTACGGCGGTGAATATCCGCGCCCTGCGTGAGCAATTTTTTGTCGATGCGGAACATCACATCACCCTGCAACTGGTACGTGCGGCCCGCCATTGTGGCTTTCGTTGTCGCTACTATCCCCGCCTGCACGTTACCTCGCGCTTACCTCTGCCGGCGCTGGTTCATTTACCCGATCGGGGATATAGCGTGCTGTTGGCGGTTAAGGACGGGCAATGGCTGGTTCAGGAGATCGATCGGCCGCAACCCTCCGTGTACTCGCCTGTGGAAGGGGCCAGGGTCGGCGGTTTTTTATTTAGCCAACGCTTCTCTGTGGAAAAGCTGGTCAGCGAGTTCAATCTGCGCTGGTTCTGGCAGGCATTTATGCAGTATCGCAGGCTGGTTGGTGAAGTCTTGCTGGCCTCATTTTTTATTCAATTGCTGGCATTAATCACCCCCCTTTTTTTCCAGGTCGTGGTCGATAAGGTTTTGGCCCATCAGAGTCTGACGACGCTGGACGTCCTGGCGCTGGGAATGCTCGGTATTACCGTTGCTGAAGTCGTACTGGATGGACTACGAACTTACCAGCTGGCGCATACCGCGCAAAGAATTGATGTCACCTTGAGTTCATTGCTCTTTCGTCATCTCCTGTCGCTGCCGCTGGCGTGGTTTAAAGAACGACAGGCAGGCGTTACCGTAGCGCGGGTTCACGAACTCAAAACGGTACGGGAATTTCTCACCGGCAGCGCTCTGACGCTCTGTACCGACCTGCTCTTTATGGTGCTCTTCTTCGTCGTCATGGCGCTCTACAGCATTCCATTGACTCTTATCGTCATTATTTCACTGGTTTTTTACGCCATTTTATCGGCGCTTATCACGCCATCTCTGCGCCGTCGTCTCAACGATCAGTTTCGCCAGGGAGCGCAGAATCAGGCTTTTCTGGTGGAGAGCATCACGGCGATCGAGCCGCTGAAAGCGATGGCGGTTGAACATCATATGGTCCGTCGCTGGGATACCCGAATCGCCGCTTTTGTCAGCAGCAGCTTCAGAACGCAGAATTTGGGGAATATTGCCGGGCAGATTTCCCGCTTTATTAGCCGGGCAACCAGCGTGGCTATCCTGTGGTACGGCGCGCAGCAGGTTATTCAGGGCGACATGACGGTCGGCGCGCTGATTGCCTTTAACATGTTTGCCGGCCAGGTTACCGCGCCGGTGCTGCGCCTTGTACAGCTATGGCAGGACATACAGCAGGTCTCGGTTTCCATCAAACGGCTGGGGGATATTTTGAATATGCCTACCGAGCAACAGCCTGCGAGCGGCATCGTTCTCGCCCGGATGAAGGGGGCGGTAAGGTTCGCCGGGATCAGCTTTGCCTATCATCCCGGCGGCGCTCAGGTGCTGAACAGCGTGACGCTATCCGTGCGGCCGGGCGAGGTTATTGGCATCGTAGGGCGCTCGGGATCGGGTAAGAGTACGCTGGCGAGACTGATGCAAAGGCTGTATTTACCCTCGGCAGGCCAGATATTTATTGATGGAACGGATATCGCTCATACCGATCCGCAATGGTTGCGCCGTCAGGTTGGCGTCGTGTTACAAGAAACTCTGCTTTTCTCCGGCACCCTGCGGGAGAATATCGCCCTTGCCGTACCCGATGCCTCGCAGCAGCAGGTCATGGCCGCTGCCGCGCTGGCCGGCGCCCATGAGTTTATCAGTGAACTTCCGATGGGCTATGACACACCGGTTGGCGAACACGGTGGGCAACTTTCCGGCGGGCAGAAACAACGTATCGGCCTTGCCCGCGCCCTGATAACTGACCCGAAGGTATTGATTCTCGACGAAGCCACCAGCGCGCTGGATTACGAGTCTGAACGGATTATTCACCACAATATGGCGGAAATCTGTCGGGGAAGGACGGTATTCATTATTGCTCACCGCTTGTCCGCCGTGCGGCTGGCCGACCGTATTATCGTGATGGAAAGGGGCGGGATCGGCGAGCAGGGAACGCATGCTGCACTCCTTACGCAGAACGGTCTGTACGCACGTTTATATGCGCTACAGCAGGGGATGGCCGGATGAAGCGCTATCGGGAATTTCTCCCCGCGGTGCTGGAGGTTCAGGATACGCCGCCTTCGCCTGCGGGCAGGGGCATCATCTGGTGCGTGATGTTGACGATGTCCGCGGCGTTCTTATGGGCGGCCTGGGGTAAGGTTGATATTGTTGCCGTGACGCAGGGGAAAATTGTAGTGAGCGAACTGTCGCGCCCGGTGAATGCCGCGGTCACCGCTGAAGTCGCGGCGGTGATGGTGCGGGAGGGGATGCACGTGGCTCAGGGCCAGCCGCTGATCAAATTTAACGATGGTCATTTGCAGGCGCAAATAAAAGAGAACCGGCTGCGCCAGCGTATTAACCGGTTTCACATTGCGCGTCTGACCTTGCTTAACCGTTATTATCATCAGGGGATCGTTACCGCTCAGCTTTCTCCCGCGTACCAACAAGAGGATGTCGCGCTGGCGGAACAGGCGGCGTTGCGGCTAACGGCGGAAATCGAGGCGGACCGTCGTGAAAAAGCGGTGTTTGACAGCAGAAGAGCGGTACTGCTGGCGCAGCTGGCCGAGGGGCAGGGAGAAAAAGCGCTGGCTGAAAAGCTGCTGCCGGTTTTCAGAGAACAATATCAGGCGCTGGAATCGCTGTATCAAAAGAAGCTCACCAGTCGGGACAGCCTGCTGGAGAGTGGGAAAAAATATACCGAGTCCCGGCATCGGGTGGTGGCCGCAG
The DNA here is from genome assembly GCF_002806725.1 of Raoultella sp. T31. Lineage (NCBI taxonomy): Bacteria > Pseudomonadati > Pseudomonadota > Gammaproteobacteria > Enterobacterales > Enterobacteriaceae > Klebsiella > Raoultella sp. T31. Next base: position 142,189 of record NZ_PIBO01000010.1, on the reverse strand, counting down.
AAACTCGTTTACAGGAGGTACGCGACACTCTCCATCAGACAGAGCAGGAAGCCCTGGCGAGAACGGCCGATAAAACCAACGCCCTTGCTAAAGAGAGCGCTGAGCGCAGCGATGAAAACCGGGTGCTGGAAACCCAGTTAAGCCAGCTCCAGTCCCTGAGCGCGCAATACCTGTTGCGCGCGCCGGTCAGCGGAACGGTGGAGTCTTTGGTCTTCAGGGATGCGGGCGGCGCCGTGGAGCCCGCGCAGGAGCTGCTGAAGATAGTCCCGGATAGCGGTGAACGGGTGGCGGAAGTCATGGTCAGGAACCAGGATGTCGGTTTTCTTCGGCCCGGACAAAAAGCGGCGGTGAAAATCAGTACCTTTGACTTCACCCGCTATGGGTGGGTGACGGGAGAGCTCCGGCAGGTCTCGGCTGATGCCGTTGAAGATCGGGAGCTGGGGTTGGTTTATCGGGCGGTGATTTCCCTGAAACAGCGAACGTTGATGGTGGAAGGAGAGGAAAAACCTCTTGAACCGGGGATGCAGGTTACCGGTGAAATAAAAACGGGACGCAGAACAATCCTGAGTTATCTGCTGAGTCCCGTTATGGAAGCGCTGGATGGGGTGGGTAAACAGCGCTAGTAACGGCTTTTCGCTTAAAGCCGTTACCGTATGCCGTGTTCGATTAGCGCGTCGCCGCCTTCAGGCTCTGCACGAATGCTTTGAGCTCGGCCAGCATGGTCTGCGGATCGTTAACGTTGCGCTCGATGATCTTCACGATCGCCGAACCGGAAATCGCCCCGGCGGCGCCGGCTTCAAGCGCGGCGGTCACCTGCTCCGGCGCGGAGATGCCAAAGCCCTGCAGCGGCGGCGCGGCGTTATATTCGGCCAGCTTTTCCACCAGGTGCTGCAACGGCAGCGCGGCGCGGTTTTCCGCTCCGGTCACGCCGGCGCGCGACAGCAGGTAGGTATAGCCGCGGCCCCAGGAGGCAATCTGGCGCAGCAGGTCATCATCGGCGTTAGGCGGGCAGATGAAGATCGGCGCGATATTATGGCGCAGCGCCGCCTGACGGAACGGGGCGGACTCTTCAATCGGGACATCGGCGACCAGCACCGAATCGACGCCCACGCGTTCGCACTGGGCATAGAATTCGTCGATACCCGGGCTGAATACCAGGTTGGCGTACATCAGCAGGCCAATCGGGATAGTCGGGTGTTTGTGGCGAATCGCCGCCAGCATTTCAAAACATTGCGCCGGGTTAACGCCCGCGGCAAAGGCGCGCAGGGTCGCGCCCTGAATCGTCGGGCCATCCGCCAGCGGATCGGAGAACGGAATCCCCAGCTCCAGTGCGTCGGCGCCAGCTTCAATCAGCGTATCGATGATCTTCAGCGACAGCTCAGGGTTCGGATCGCCGAGGGTGACGAAGGGAACAAACGCGCCTTCCTGGCGGGTTTTCAGTTGTGCAAACAGCGTCTCATAACGTTCCATCAGATTTCCCCTCGCGCTTTCAGAATATCGTGTACGGTGAAGATGTCTTTATCGCCGCGGCCGGACAGGTTAACCACCAGCAACTGCTCTTTCTCCGGGTTTTCGCGCATCATTTTCAACGCATGCGCCAGAGCGTGAGAGGACTCCAGCGCCGGAATAATCCCTTCATGGCGGGAGAGCGCTTTGAAGGCTTCCAGCGCTTCGTTATCGGTAATCGACACGTAATCGGCGCGGCCGGTACTGTTGAGGAAGGCGTGCTGCGGGCCAACGGACGGGAAGTCCAGACCGGCGGAAATGGAGTAGGATTCCTCAATCTGACCGTCTGCGGTTTGCATCATCGGCGACTTCATCCCGAAGTAGATGCCGACGCGACCGTGTTTCAGCGGCGCGCCGTGCTCACCGGTTTCAATCCCATGACCCGCAGGCTCTACGCCGATCAGACCGACGTTGGTTTCATCGATAAAGTCAGCAAACATGCCGATAGCATTAGAGCCGCCGCCGACGCAGGCAATCACCGCATCCGGCAGACGACCTTCTTTTTCGAGAATTTGCGCTTTGGTCTCTTCGCCAATCATGCGCTGGAATTCACGCACGATGGTCGGGAACGGATGCGGGCCCGCTGCGGTACCGAGCATATAGTGCGCGGTCTCGTAGCTACCGGACCAGTCGCGCAGCGCTTCGTTACAGGCATCTTTCAGCGTGGCGGAACCGCTGTGCACCGGAATCACTTCGGCACCCATTAAACGCATGCGGAACACGTTCGGCGACTGGCGTTCAACGTCTTTTGCGCCCATATAGATGCGACACTTCAGGCCGAGCAGGGCGCTGGCGAGTGCGGATGCCACGCCGTGCTGACCGGCGCCGGTTTCGGCGATAATTTCGGTTTTACCCATTCGTTTAGCCAGCAGCGCCTGGCCCAGCACCTGGTTGGTTTTGTGCGCGCCGCCGTGCAGCAGATCTTCGCGCTTCAGATACAGCGTGGTGCGGGTTCCCTCGGTCAGGTTACGGCATTTGGTCAGCGCCGTCGGGCGACCGGCGTAGTTTTTCAGCAGATCGGTAAATTCCGCCTGAAACGCAGGATCTTTCTGCGCGCTGACGAACGCTTCTTCCAACTGGCGCAGGGCAGGCATCAGAATCTGCGGGACATACATACCGCCAAATTCGCCAAAGTAGGGATTAAGTAAAGTGCTCATTATTGCTCCTTAATATGCGCGCAGTGTTTGAAACACCGAAGCCAGTTTGCTGGGATCTTTAATACCCGGCTGTGACTCTACGCCTGAATTGAAATCGAGTCCGGCACAGCCGCTTTTCGCGGCTTCTACACAGTTATCGGCGCCCAGGCCGCCTGCCAGAATGACATTACGCAGGTCCTGACCCTGCAGCAGCGTCCAGTCGAAACGCTGGCCGCTACCGCCCTGGCCATTATCGAATACGTACTTATCGACATGGGCGAAGTTGCGCGCGGGCAGGGTATCGCTGACGCTGAGGGCTTTCCAGATCTGGACGCTGTCCGGCAGCGCGGCGCGTAGAGCGTCAATATACGTCTGATCTTCGCTGCCGTGCAGTTGAACGGCAGCCAGCTGCAGATTGTCAGCCCGGACAACGATCTCTTCTACCGGGGCATCACGGAATACGCCAACGTAGCGCAGCGGGGCGGCCTGAATAATCTCTTGCGCCTGGGCATCGTTCACGGCGCGCGGCGAGGAGGGCACAAAAATCAGCCCGCCATAAATCGCCCCGGATTCACAGGCGATCTGCGCATCCTGAGGACGGGTCAGGCCGCAGACTTTATTCTCGCCGAGCAGCACGCGCTTCACGGCGGCATCAAGATCGGCCTGTTCCATCAGGGCGGAGCCTATCAGGAAACCGTTGGCAAAATGGCTGAGCTCGCGCACTTCGGCGTAAGTATGGATACCGGATTCGCTGATAACCGTCACATCATGATCCAGGCGCGGCGCCAGCTGGCGGGTGCGGTTCAGATCAATCGACATATCGCGCAGGTTGCGGTTGTTAATCCCGACCACTTTGGCCTTCAGCGCGATGGCGCGCTCCAGCTCCTCTTCGTTGCTGACCTCGGTCAGCACGCCCATGTTCAGGCTATGGGCCACGGCGGCAAGCTGGCGATACTGGTCGTCGTCAAGCACCGACAGCATCAGCAGGCAGGCGTCGGCCTGGTAATAGCGCGCCAGGTAGATCTGGTAAGGATCGATGGTGAAATCCTTGCACAGAATCGGCTGCGGCGCGATGGCGCTGACGATCGGCAGAAAGTCGAAGCTGCCCTGGAAATATTTCTCGTCGCACAGAACGGAGATGGCCGAGGCGTAATTTTTATAGACACCGGCGATGGTCGCCGGGTCAAAATCCTGGCGAATCAGTCCTTTCGACGGAGACGCCTTTTTGCACTCCAGAATGAACGCGGTGCGGGTACCGGCGAGCGCATCGTAAAAATTACGCTGAGTCGGGACGACGTCGTTCTGAAAACTGGCTAACGGTTGCTGTTGTTTGCGTGCTTCTACCCAAATCGCTTTGTCGGCAACGATTTTTGCTAAAACGGTCTGCATTATTTACCCTCTTGCCGCTAATGCGGTCACTCTGTCATAGGCCGCTCCGCTGCGCAGCACATTGATCACCTGCTGAGCGTTGGCCTTCAGGTCTTCGTGGCCGTACAGGCGCATCAGCATGGCGACGTTGGCGGCGACGGCGGCTTCGTGAGCGGCTTCACCTTTACCTTGTAGCAAGCGCGTCAGAATGTCACGGTTTTCTTCCGGCGTGCCGCCAGCCAGCTGCTCCTGATGGTAAGGGGTAAGACCAAAGTCATTGGCTGTCAGCTGATAGCTTTTGATTTCCCCGTTATTCAGCTCGGCGACGACCGTCGGCGCATGCAGCGACACTTCATCCATCCCGCCGCTGTGAACCACCGCGGCACGCTGGTAGCCCAGCACGCGCAGGGTCTCGGCAATCGGCAGCACCAGTTCCGGGCTGTAGACGCCAATCAGCGCCAGCGGCGGATGCGCCGGGTTAATCAGCGGCCCGAGCACGTTGAACAGCGTGCGGGTTTTCAGCTGCTGGCGAACCGGCATCGCATGGCGGAAACCGGTGTGATACTTCGGCGCAAACAGGAAGCAGACGCCCAGTTCATCCAGCGCGGCGCGGGACTTATCGGCATGCATATCCAGGTTGATACCGAACGCCGCCAGCAGATCGGAAGAGCCCGACTTGCTTGAGACGCTGCGGTTGCCGTGTTTGGCAACTTTCAGGCCGCAGGCCGCGGCCACAAAGGCGCTGGCGGTGGAGATGTTGATGCTGTTGCTGCCGTCGCCGCCGGTACCGACGATATCGGCGAACAGGTAATCCGGACGCGGGAACGGCGCGGCGTTTTCCAGCAGGGCGGTGGCGGCGCCAGCAATCTCTTGCGGTTGTTCACCGCGCACCTTCATGCTCACCAGCGCAGCAGCCAACTGCTCGGGTTTGACCTCGCCGCGCACCACCGCAGAGAACAGCTGGTGACTTTCCTGCTGGCTCAGGGTTTCCGCCTGATACAGTTTTTCGAGGATCGGCTGAATCACGTTGGTCTGTTCGAGTTTCTGTAGCGCCCACGCCAGGGTCTGCTCCAGCAGACGTGCGCCCTGGGTGGTGAGAATCGACTCCGGATGGAACTGGAAGCCGCAGACGCGGTCGGCATCATGACGCACCGCCATGACCATCCCGTTAAAGTTGGCGTTAATGGTCAGCCCGGCCGGAATATTACTGCCGACCAGCGAGTGATAGCGCGCCACCGGCAGCGGGTTGCTCAGCCCGGCAAACATTGCCTGACCGTCATGTTCGATGCTGGAGGCCTTGCCGTGGAGGATTTCGCCAGCCTGGCCCACGTAGCCGCCGTAGGCTTCCACAATGGCCTGATGGCCGAGGCAGATACCGATGATCGGCAGCTTGCCGCGCAGCCGGGTCAGCAGCTCCGGCATGCAGCCCGCTTCGCTGGGGGTACCCGGCCCCGGGGAGAGCATCAGTACCGGATTATCCATCGTACCAATACGCTCAATTAAGGTCTGTGCCGGAACCGAGTTACGGTAAATCACCACGTTATGGCCGTTCGCACGCAGCTGGTCTGCCAGGTTGTAGGTAAAAGAGTCGATATTATCGAGCAGCAGAATGTCGGCCATCAGAAAGTCTCCTTAGCGTGGTGGGCCTGAGCGATTGCGCGCAGCACCGCGCGAGCTTTATTGCGGGTTTCATCCGCTTCGGACTGAGGCACTGAATCCAGAACAATACCGGCGCCAGCCTGGACGATGGCGATGCCGTCCTGCACGTAGGCAGAACGAATCACGATGCAGGTATCAAGGTCGCCGTGGGCGGTAAAGTAACCCACCGCGCCGCCGTAACTGCCGCGGCGTTTGCCTTCGGCGGCGGCGATAAGCTGCATGGCGCGGACTTTCGGCGCGCCGCTCAGGGTGCCCATATTCATACAGGCGCGATAGGCGTGCAGCACGTCGAGGTCGCTACGTAGTTCGCCAACCACCCGGGACACCAGGTGCATCACAAAGGAGTAGCGGTCTACTTTGGTCAGGTCGGCGACGTAGCGGCTGCCCGGCGTACAGATTCGCGCGAGGTCGTTACGCGCCAGGTCAACCAGCATCAGATGCTCGGAAAGCTCTTTATGGTCGGTGCGCATTTCCAGCTCGATACGGCTGTCGAGATCGCGATCCAGCGATCCGTCGGCACGGCGGCCGCGCGGGCGGGTGCCGGCAATCGGGTAGATCTCAATCTGGCGGCTGACGGCGTCATATTTCAGCGAGCTTTCAGGCGAGGCGCCAAACAGAGAGAAGTCGTTATCCTGCATAAAGAACATGTACGGGCTGGGGTTGCTCTTTTTCAGAACGTCGTAGGCCGCCAGCGCCGACGGGCAGGGCAGAGAGAAGCGACGGGACGGCACCACCTGGAAGATTTCACCGGCGCGAATGGCGCGCTGCATTTTGCGTACCACCGCACCGTACTCTTCATCGCTTTGATCGCAGTCGCAGGTCATCGATTCAACTTTGGTCACCGGCAGCGGCGCAGGCGGCTCGTTAATCTGCTGGCGAAGCTGGGCAATTCGCTGTACCAGACGCTGTTTTTCATTTTCCAGCGGGGTGAACAGGCTCGACTGAATGCGGGTATTTTTGGTTTGATGGTCGATAACCAGCAGGGTTTCGGCCAGATAGAAGCAGTAGTCCGGGCAGGCGGTGTCGCTTTCCAGCGCCGGCAGATTTTCAAAACCGGCCACCAGGTCATAGGCAAACAGGCCGCCGAAGAACATCGCTTCGCGCTCGTCCGACGGGACGGTCACCAGCTCCTGCAGCAGACGGAAGGCGTCGAAGACTGATAAAGAGCACAGGCGAGCATCTTCATCCAGCAGCGCGCTGACGGGCGGGAAGGTCAGGATCCGGCTGTTGGGTTGACGCTGATTGCCGATGCCCGAAGGCAGGGTGTTATCCAGTAAATCCAGCAACGCCGCGCCGTTAGCGGACAGCGCCTGTAAAGTGACGGTGTCACCTAGTGCGGTAATGCGCAGCGCGCTGTCCACCAGCAGCAGGCTCTTTAAATCATCTTTGCTGTCGATATCCGCGGACTCCAGCAGCAGCGTGGCCGGGCGAGCGCCGCAAAGCTGGTGGAATAACGCCGTGGGATTCTCGCGGTAAATGGCGTCGCTGGTGAGAAGCTCAAGTGCCGGTTTTGATGTTTGCATTATTGTTGTCGCCTTTCGGTATAATAATTTGTCCAATAAAAAGCCCGCTCATTGGCGGGCCGGGTATCTGTATGCTGAGTGCAAAACGCGATCACGCCGCCCGATATCAGGAGGTGCGCCACCAGCCGTGCAGAGTGATATATTGCGTTTTCATCGTGATACCCCTTCATGTGAACTTGCGTACTAGTTAACTAGTCCAGAGGAATAAAGTCAACCCCTGTTTGCAGATTTTCTCCGTGAGTCGTTATGATAATGCGCTAATTTAAGCCCATGTCCAGCAGGAGTCTCTTTGAGCGACACCCAATACGCAGTGATTTACGATCTGCACAGCCATACCACCGCCTCTGACGGGCGGCTGACTCCGCAAGAACTGGTTCATCGCGCTCACCAGATGCGCGTCGGGACGCTGGCGATTACCGACCACGATACCGTGGCGGCGATCCCCGCAGCGCGTGCCGAAATCGCCCGCGCCGGTTTACCGCTGACGCTGGTGACCGGGGTGGAAATTTCAACATTGTGGGAAAACCACGAGATTCATATTGTCGGGCTGAATATTGATATTGCGCACCCGGCGCTGACCGCGCTTCTGGAAGAGCAGAAGGCGCGTCGCCAGCTGCGCGCGCAGATGATCGCCGAGCGGCTGGAGAAAGCGCGGATTCCTGGCGCCTGGGAGGGCGCCATGAAGCTTGCCGACGGCGGGGCGGTCACCCGCGGACATTTCGCGCGCTTCCTGGTGGATGCCGGGCATGCCAGCAATATCGCCGACGTTTTTAAAAAATACCTCGCCCGCGGGAAAACCGGATACGTTCCGCCGCAGTGGTGTACAATAAAACAAGCGATTGATGTCATTCATCATTCTGGCGGCAAAGCGGTTATCGCCCATCCCGGGCGTTACGACCTCTCCGCCAAGTGGCTGAAACGGCTGTTGGCCCACTTCAGCGAGCAGGGTGGCGATGCGATGGAACTGGCGCAATGTCAGCAGGCGCCCCATGAACGTACGCAGCTTGCCGCGTATGCCGCGCAGTTTGGTCTTCTGGGTTCGCAAGGCTCTGATTTTCATCAGCCTTGTCCGTGGATCGAACTGGGCCGCAAACTTTGGCTACCCGCTGGTGTGGAAGGGATCTGGCACAGCTGGGAAACGGCCGCAGAATAAAATTGAGAGGGAAGTATGAGCCAGTTTTTTTATATCCATCCGGACAACCCGCAGGTACGGTTGATTAACCAGGCGGTGGAGATTGTGCGTAAGGGCGGGGTGATCGTTTATCCCACCGATTCCGGTTACGCGCTGGGCTGTAAGATTGAAGATAAAGGCGCGATGGAGCGTATTTGCCGTATTCGTCAGCTGCCTGATGGCCACAACTTCACGCTGATGTGCCGCGATCTGTCGGAGCTGTCCACCTACGCGTTTGTCGATAACGTGGCGTTTCGCCTGATTAAAAACAACACTCCGGGCAACTACACGTTTATCCTCAAAGGGACCAAAGAGGTACCGCGTCGCCTGCTGCAGGAGAAGCGTAAGACCATCGGCATGCGCGTGCCGTCGAACCCGATAGCCCAGGCGCTGCTGGAGACGCTCGGCGAACCGATGCTGTCGACCTCGTTGATGCTGCCGGGCAGCGAATTTACCGAATCCGATCCCGAAGAGATCAAAGACCGGCTGGAGAAGCTGGTGGATCTGATTATTCACGGTGGCTATCTGGGTCAGCAGCCGACCACCGTCATCGATCTGACCGAAGACGCGCCCGTGGTGCTGCGCGAAGGCGTCGGCGATGTGAAACCGTTCCAGTAAACCCTTTCCTCCGGGCGGGACTTCCGCGACCGCCCGGCCTTAGCGCACCGGCCAATGTTTATTTCAAGAGAATAGTGGTGTTGTGGTGGGTTATTTCCATTACGACTCGCATCCTGCTGGCGATATCTGCTGAAAACAGCGCGCTAACAGCATCCTAATATCATGCGTCAACCGACAAAATATCCTTCCGCTTATTTGTAGAGGGAGAGCCGCTATTGTCGCCGGGGAGTCTGGATATGACAGACCTTGTTAACCCTCCACAGGTTTCGCTTACTTTGAGATGGCATTTCTGTCTTAACAGAGACCAGGATCTGGCTGCGGCTAGTGCCGCTGGGCGCAATATCTTCAGCGGGCAGGGAATAGATTTCGCTGAAAGGTGATGAAAAAGTGTTCTTCACCTCGGCGCGGCTGGCGATGCCCTGCAGGGAAGCAGCTGCTAGGCAACTTAACGATGAGAAAGGGGATTTCGGCACCACTATGTAAACAAATTTAAATTCTCTTGTTAAAAACCACTGCATTTGTGAGGTTGTTCACTGTTCCCTTTCAGCTTTTCCTTAACATTAACTACACATGTTCAGTCAGCGCTTTTATTCTCATCACCCGTTGTCCTGGGATGCTAAGCCGCTGATAGGGTCATCTGGCGTTTAAACACGGTAATGAACAGTATAACAATCACATTGATTAATAGAGGATGAGTCATGTCGACATATTATTTTCTGCCTGCACGAAATATATTTGGTGAAGGCAGTGTGCAGGAAGCGGGTACTTTGGCAAAAACGTTAAATGTAAAAAAAATCCTTATTGTCACCGACGCGTTTCTCGAAAAGAACGGCATGGCGGATAGTGTGGCGAAAATCTATCAAGAAGCCGGGATCGATGTATATATATTTGGTGGCGCAGAGCCAAACCCCACGGATAAAAACGTCGCGGCAGGCATCGAATGCTATCGTGAACACGGTTGTAACGGGATTGTTTCACTCGGTGGCGGTTCCTCTCATGACTGTGCGAAAGGCATCGGACTGGTCGCGGCAAATGGCGGAAAGATCAGTGATTATGAAGGGGTGGATAAATCCAACAACGATATGATTCCGTTGATGGCTATCAATACCACCGCAGGTACAGCCTCCGAAATTACCCGTTTTTGTATTATTACGGATACCAGTCGCAAGGTGAAAATGGCGATCGTGGACTGGCGTGTAACCCCGCAAATTTCTATTAACGACCCGGTATTAATGGTTGGAATGCCGCCTTCTCTTACCGCCGCCACCGGCATGGATGCGCTGACTCATGCTATCGAAGCCTACGTGTCGACAATGGCTAATCCGCTGACAGATGCTGCCGCATTACAAGCTATTAAGATGATTACTCAATATCTGCCCAAAGCGGTAGCGAATGGTGAGTATATGAAGGCAAGGGACAATATGGCCTATGCCCAGTACCTCGCCGGGATCGCGTTTAATAATGCCTCGCTGGGCTATGTACACGCGATGGCGCACCAGTTGGGCGGATTCTATAACCTTCCTCATGGCGTATGTAACGCTATTCTCCTGCCTTACGTCGAATCTTTTAACCTGATTGGGAATCTTAATCGCTTCCGCGATATTGCAGAAGCCATGGGGGAAAAAGTCGCAGGACTGTCGACCGATGAAGCGGCAGTGAAAGCGATTGCCGCCATCCGTCGTCTGAGCAAACAGGTTGGCATTCCTGCCGATCTGAAAAGTCTGGGGGTCAAAACTGAAGATTTTGCCATTATGGCGGAAAATGCCAAAAAAGATGTTTGCCAGCTAACTAACCCAAGAAAAGCGACGAAAGAGCAGATCATTGAGCTTTATCGTCAAGCTTATGAAGGTGAAGGCTCGCTCTAGACAAGCGCTGTTGTCGCATTCACTGAGGATTTATTACCCCTTACAGGTAATAAGTCCTCAGGCCAGCTTATCGTTGATTAACACTTCCCGCTATCAACCAGGCTTATATTGTCTGTAATAGACATCTCCGCCAAAAACTTTTCCAGTAACCCCTCTGGAAAGAAAATGAGTATTACAATAAACCCTAAGGCGTCAGTCCGTCCTTGGACCGTTCAGATTTTGGGGGCAGGGAGTTTACCTGTACTGATATGGTGACTTCGTGGTGTAAGGGGGCTGAATGAACGATATTGAATTTAAAAAAATTTATTTGTCGCTTCCGATTGCTGCATGCGTCATTGATCGATCCTTATGTTTTGTTGCCGCGAACTCGATGTATGCGGAGCTCATGCAATGTCTTTTGTCAGGGGCTGACTCGGCACTCTATGACGCAAAACTTCATGGCCGCAACAAGGTTTGTCTTCTTCGCTAACGTCTTCCTGGTCGTACTTCCTGAATCACTCCGTACTCTACTTTTACGTTGGGCCTTTGCCGCGGGAGCCCGGCACATGAAGGCGAACAGGACGGCCGGTCTCTATCGCCGGGCGTACCCGCGCTGAATCTGGCTTCAGCGCAGCGTCCCTCGCTTCACCAGCCGCGCATCAAAAACCCGGCTTTCCGGTCGTTGCGCATCCGGGGAAAGCAGCAGTTCACAGGCCGCTTGCGCCATCTCCGCCAGCGGCTGCGAGAAGGTGGTGAGCTGATAGCCGAGCCAACGGGCTTGCTCAATATCATCGAAGCCGATCACGCAGAGATCCTGCGGAATGCGCAGGCCAAATTCGTGGCGCGCGGCGTCGATAAAACCGCAGGCGATCAAATCGGTGACGCAGAATACGCCGTCCGGGCGCAGCGGCTGGCTTAACAGTTTACGCGCGGCGAGAACGCCGGTCTGGTAGCTGGTGCTGCCGGGGCGGATCAGCGATACGTCGGTCTTCGCATCGGCTGCGGCCTGCATAAAGCGGGTTTCACGAATGACCATGCTGGGCGAGCGTGCGCTGGAGGAGACCACGGCAAGATGCTGGCATCCGGCGGCAATCAGCTGGTCAAAAGCCTCTTTCATCGTCGTGCTGTAGTCGATGTCGATAGTGTCCGCACCGGCATACTGTCCCATACGGTTAATCAGAATCACCTGCTGGCCGCTTTGCAGACAGATCTCAATCAGCGAGCCGGGTGGTTTGCCCGACAGCACGATGGTGGCGGTGGAGCGGTAGTTTAAGGTCTGCTGCAGCGCCTCTTTCGCACTTGCTTCGCCGTCATCGGTATTGATAACCATCACCGCGCGTCCGGCTTTGTTCAGGCGGCGGGTCAGGTGCTCCAGCAGGCTGGACTGATACGGCGACGCCAGGTTGCCGCCGAGGATACACACCGGGCGGCTGGCCTCTTTCGACAGGCCGCGTGCCAGATGGTTAACGTGGTAGTTCAGCACCTCTGCGGCGGCGAGCACCTTGCGCCGGGTTTCCGCCGAAACGCTGCTGCCGGGGGTAAAGGTACGCGATACTGCCGAGCGTGATACGCCCGCCAGGCGCGCCACCTCGGTGGCGCTGGCAAATCCGGACTGTTTACTCTTATCGTTCATCATACGGTTCCGCTGCGGCTATCGCCCGTTCGCGAAGGATGGCATGTTCCGCCAGGCGGATCAGTGACGGCTTTGGCGCTTCAAACCATTCATCCGGATGGAGCTGTCGGCGATCGCGGATTAACGCCATTGCGGCATCAAGCGTCGGGAAGCGCTGCGGGCACTCCAGGTGCATAAATAGTGCGACTAACGCCACCGAGCGGCTGCGGCCGCCGCGGCAGTTGACCAGGACATTGCCGCGCCGCCGGTTGCGGTAGGAGGCTTTATCCGGGATTTGTTGCAGCAGCGCCGAGCGCATCAGTTGATAGCTCGCGTGCAGCATCTCCGGCGCGTTGCCGTCGCCATCGATCAGCCCCAGCTTGTAGTAACGAACCGGCCCGCCGCCGTGGGAGAGCAGATGTGCGGCGGCTCCGGCTTCCGGCACGTTGACCCAGTCGATGTCGAGATTCACCGCACAGTTAATCACCACCCCGATATCGTGCTCCGCCAGCAGCGCGGCATCGCTCACCCCGGCGGAACCGCCGATATAGATATCCATTTCCCAGCCGGGAAAATTTTCCACAATCAGACTGATCGGCGGGCGGGGATATTGCGGCGCCGGGGGTATCTCCGCCGCTCCTGATAGTGTGCTGGCGCAAGCCGGAGCGGCGTCCGGTTCGCGGTGTGTCATCGTCTCGCCAGTGTTGGCCGTTGTTCCCGCCGTCGCGGTTTTCGCAGCCGTGTCTTCCGCCAGCGGAATACCCGCCGCACGGGCTAGTTCGGCGGCGATGCCGGGGGCAACCGCCAGCACCGGCAGACCGTTGAAAATCCCTTCTGCCGTGTCGGGCGCGATGCCAGTTCGTCCACCGGCTTCGCGCACCAGCAGCATTCCGGCCAGGCAGTCCCAGGCGTTCATATGAATTTCCACGTAGCCGTCGGTGCGGCCTTCCGCCACCCACGCCAGCGCCAGCGCGCCGGAACCGCCGCGCCGCACACTGGTGCCGAGATTCAGGAGCGATGCCATCACCTCCAGATAGCGGCGCTGGCTGTGGCGGGCAGACCATCCCAGCTCAACGGCGGCACGCTGCGTGTCGGTAACCGCCGTGCAGCGCAGCGGCTGGTCGTTTTTCAGCGCGTAGTGGCCGCGCCGCGCCAGATACAGCTCCTGGCTTGAGGGGTTATAAATTGCTCCCAGTTCGGTAACGCCGTGGTGCACCCAGGCAATACAGACGCAGAAGTGGGCGATGCCGCGGGCAAAGTTGGCGGTACCGTCAATCGGATCGACCACCCACAGACTCTCCGCGCTGGCAGGCTGGCTGGCGGACTCTTCGCCGAGGATCAGATCATCGGGGAAGGCGTCGCCAATCGCCTGCAGGATCAGCGCCTCAACGAAGGTATCGGCCTCGGTGAGAATATCCTGGTGGCCTTTCAGTTGGTATTCGCCCGCCTGACGGGAGTGGAAGAAGCGCAGGGCGGTGTCCCCGGCCTCGGTAATAATGCGTTTGAGCGCCGCTTCGCGCCGGGCAATATCGATAGTGGTCAAAGTATGCTGCCTGTTGAGAGTGAATAGGAACGACTTCGTTGCTACACGATGCGCTATTTTTTGTAGTTCAGGTTCCAGATATCCTGCCAGTCCTGGCGGCTTTTCCAGTCCTCTTTCGCCGTCGCTGTCAGGTATTCCATCAGCTCGCCGCGATATTTTTCGATACCGGAAGCCTCATTGGCAGGCAGTTTTACCGCCGGGTTGGTGGACATTTTTCCATCCACGCCCTGCGGACCAATGCCTTCGGCAGTCAGCAGATAGTGAATAAACAGCTTCGCGGTGTTCGGGCTTTTGCTGCCGGTGGCCACCACGCCGAGGCTCGGATAATTCCAGCCGATAAACGGCTTCAGTCCACCGCACAGGCCCAGCTTCATGCCCTGCTTGTTGTCACGGAATTTGGCGGTGGATACCAGGCCAACGAAGTCGGTTTTACCGTCCGGCGCACCGATAGCCGAGGCCGCATCGTTATCGGAATGGGTCAGCAGCACGCCGTTGCCCGCCAGCGCTTTGACAAAGGCCGCAGTGGCGGATTTCTCATCAGTTTGCAGCGGCTTGCCGAACTGCTGTTGATAGGCATCGCGCATCTGCTGGTCGTAGTGGGTTTCCATCTGGCTGAACCAGTCGGTGTAGGCCGGTTTGCTGGTCGGGTCCTGCATTGCCACACGGCCCCGCCAGGCCGGTTCGGTCAGCTGCCAGAGATTCGTCACCGGGCAGGTGGCGTGATGGGCAGTGTTATAGGCAAAAACGTTCGGGGCCAGTACCACGGTCAGCGGATCCTGATAGCGCGCGGGAATGCTGCCTTTCAGATCGTCCGGAACCCAGCTCTGGACATACCCTTTGTTCAGCAGCTGCGTCATCCCCGCCGGGGCATCCTCAACGATGGCGACGTCGGCCCGCACGTTTTTCGCCTGCGCTTCCCGGCTGATAATTTCAATAATCTGCGGGGCATCGGCCTTGACGCCGTTAGCCTGTAGCCCGTACCGCTCGCTGAAGGCTTTCGCCTGCTGAACGATTTTGCCGGTGGAGGCATAGACGGTAATCGGCTGCTCCTGCTTCGCGGCGGCGATCAGTTGCTGAAGATCGACGGTTTCAGCCTGAGCAAATGTGCTGCCCAGCAGGGCGCTGGTGACAACGGCGGCGGTCAAATTGCGCTTCATGGTGGTTCCCTTCAAAGTGATAAAGACGAGTTAACGTGCGTAAATGTCGTGACGCAGCCCGCTGCTGTTAAAGAAGTGCAGGGAGTGGGTCGGGAGCTGGCAGTGCACCTGCTGGCGCGGTTGCCAGCGCGGCCGCAACTGCGTGGAGTGGAACAGGCGATCTTCACCGGCCACCAGCTCAATCACCCAGCTGCCACCGGTGGGCATAATGTTGTCGATGGTCATCGTAATACCGTTGTTGCCAGCCCCTTCGCTGAGCACGATCTCCTCCGGGCGAATGCCGCAGTGCAGGGTGCGATCGAGCAGGTTAAAGCGCTGCTGAAGGTGCGATGCGAGCGGGCTGACCGGCTGGTTCAGAGGGATCATATTCAGCCGCGGCGTACCGATAAACTCGGCGACAAAGCGGTTGGCCGGGGTGGCGTAAATCTCATCCGGGGTCCCGACCTGCTGCATATGCCCGGCGCTCATCACCGCAATGGTCGTGGCGAGGGTCATCGCTTCCCACTGATCGTGGCTGACGAAGACGATGGTGGTGCCAAAGGTTTCATGCAGCCGACGCAGCTCGGCGCGCATCTCCAGACGCAGGGTGGCATCAAGGTTGGAAAGCGGTTCGTCCAGCAGCAATACGCCGGGGTTCACCGCCAGCATGCGCGCCAGGGCCACGCGCTGCTGCTGGCCGCCGGAAAGCTGTGCCGGATAGCGTTTGGCGTAATCGGCAATGCGCAGCTTTTCCATCACGTCCTGGCAACGGGCGATACGCTCGTGGGTAGGCGCCTTTTGCAGACGCAGGCCAAAATCCACGTTCTGTTCGACGGTCATATGTGGCCAGAGCGCGTAGCTCTGGAACACCAGGCCGATGCCACGCTTTTCAGGTGGCACGTAAGTGCCATGGGCGATGGAATCGACGAGCTTATCGCCAATGCGGATCTCGCCGCCGCTGGCATGCTCAATCCCGGCGATCATCCGCAGGATGGTGGTTTTCCCGCAGCCAGACGGCCCCAGCAGGCACATAAACTCGCCATCTTTCACCGTCAGGTTGATATTGTTGACCGCCGGCGTATCGCTGCCGGGGTAGGTTTTGGTGAGATTGTTCAAATGAATCGTCGGCATCTTATTTCTCCAGTCCGTCAGCCAGACCGGTACCGGTGATCTTCTGGATAATCACCGTGCCAGCCCATGAAATTAGCGCAATCATCAGCACCACGGCGTTGGCCGCCTGCTGGTAGTTGTAGTCAATCAGGCGCAGGGAATAGGTGGTCAGCACATCGGTCGCCGGGGTGGCGAGGATCACGAACAGGCTTACGCCTTTAATCCCTGAGATAAACGGCAGTAGTACCCCGGTGGCCAGCGGCGCGGCCTGAATCGGGATCACGATGCGGCGGATACGGGCGAACCAGCCCGCTCCGGCAATGCGCGCCGCCTCTTCGGCTTCTTTGCCCAACTGGGTCATCGCGGCGATACCGGAACGACTGGCGTACGGCATTTTTTCCGCGATCAGCGCTAGTACCAGAATCAGCGGCGTACCGTACAGCGCCGGGATCGGTCCTCTGGCCACCGCAAACAACGACAGGAAGGCGGCGGCGAAGGCGATGCCGGGCACCAGATAAGGCAGGAAAGTTAGCTGGCGCAGGCAGGCGGCCATCCAGCGGAAATGGCAGCGCATCACCGCGTAGCCGACCAGCAGCCCCAGCACGCCGCAGGCGACGGACGCCGAGCCGACGATAAGCAGCGTGTTCCACACCGTGTACCAGAACTCGGTGGTCAAGAGAATGCCGTTACGCAGCGCCACCGTATCGAGGTCATGGCCGAGCCAGTAGGCGAGGGTGAAGTTATCGGCGGTAAAGCGCCCCGGCAGGATCATAATGGTCGACAGGAACAGGGTCAGCAGCGGGATAGCCACGCCGAGTGCCACGAACAGTAGCGGTATTGTCCCGGCGGCGATGCGCCAGCGGCCCAGATGGCTACGGCGCTCCATCACGCCCTTGCCGCCCACGGTGACGAAGCGTTTTGCCTCGCGCAGCATTTTCATATCCAGCATCAGGGTCAGCATACCCATCAGCATGATCACCGTGGCGATGACCGCCGCCACGCCGGACTGGCGCGTGCCGATAGCGCGATACAGCCCGGTGGAGAGCGTATCGAAATGCACCGGCAGACCGAGGATATAGGGCAGGGCGAACTCGCCGATGCAGTCGGCAAAAATCAGCAGCGCGGCGGAAAGCAGCGCCGGGCGCACCAGCGGAATAATGATTTTAAAGGCGATCGCGTTGCGGGATGCGCCGAGCACCCTGGCGCACTCTTCCATCTGGCTGTCCATGCGCTTCAGCGCGTTACCGACAATCAGGATCACCAGCGGGGCGTAGTGCAGCACCATAATGGTGACGATAGGGAAGTAGCCATAGGCCATCCAGTTCGGCGTCTGAATGCCCATGGCTTCCAGCCAGCCCGGCTGTCCGCCGATGGCGTGGTTTTTGAAAATTGTGCTCCACGCCAGCGCGAAGGTCCAGGAAGGCAGCATAAACGGCACGATCAGCAGGGTGGCAAACCACTTTCTGCCGGCAATATCGGTGCGGTTGATAAGCCACGCCAGCGCAACGCCGACCACCATCGCCCCGGCCACGGTGCTCAGGGCCACCGCCAGCGTATTGAGCATCGGCGTCCACAGGAGCAGTTCGGACATCCGCGAGGTCAGCGTGCGCAGCAGGTAATAGGCGGTGACGGTGCCTTCGGGCGCGCCGATGCGGCCTTCATCGCCGCTCTGAACCAGAACCGCATTCAGCAGCACCGAGACTACCGGGGCAAGGATTATCCAACTGAACAGCATCAGCAGCAGCGCGGCCAGCAGATTGGCGGGTTCATGGCTGATAATCGACAGCGTATGACGGATTCTGGGCCACACGCCTGGGCGGTGGCGGATTTCAACTTGGTAAGACACGGGTTTACCCCTGGCTATGAAAGACAGACAGGAATATATCGGCGCAATGTGACAGTTTTACGAGTTTTTTGCACATATGTGCAAATGTGCGCGAGTTTATTTTATCCCCTGTCAATATGTTGCCCTGTCGGGAGACAGGGCAGGCAGTCGCTGAGTTATTTTACGGCGGCGAAGGCCGCGGCTACGCGCGCGATATTGCCGCGGTTAAGACCCGCGATACAGACACGCCCGCGGGCAATCAAGTAGACGCCAAATGCTTCACGCAGCTTATCCACCTGTTGCGCGCTGAACCCGGTGTCACTGAACATACCGCGCTGGGTTAGCAACCACGAAAAGTCGTGCTCCGGCAGGGCGTCTTTGAGCGTCTCCACCAGGACCTGGCGCATTCATTACACCGCATAGCGTCCCGGGCGGTGGTTCATGGCAATAATCGAATTGAGGATCACGGCACCTACAATAGAGGTCGCCAGCATCGGCAGGCTCACGAAGAACAGCGACGCGGTCACGATGCAGGCATCGACCACCATCTGGAATTTACCGGCGCGGATGCCGCTTTTATCCTGCAGGTAGAGCGCCAGAATGTTGACGCCGCCGAGGCTTGCTTTATGGCGGAACAGCACCACAAAACCAATCCCTACCACAACGTTGCCGAACAGCGTGGCGTAATAAGGATTGAGCTGGTCGAAATGGATAAAGCGGCCGTGCAGCTCGGAAAATAACGACACCAGCGCTACCGCACAGAAGGTTTTGAGGGTGAACTGCGCCCCCATTCGGCGAACAGAAAGCCAGTAAAACGGCAGGTTAATCGCAAAGAAGGCGGCGCTAAACGGCACATGGGCGGCGTAGTGGATGAGAAACGCCATGCCGGCTGTACCGCCCGTCAGCGCGCCTGCCTGGCGAAATAAAATAATGCCGAAAGAGATCATCAGCGTGCTGAACAGCAGCGCCAGCGCATCTTCCAGCCAGGAGTGCGCGAGTTTATTGGGAGTCAGGACATTATCCATAAGAAAGTACGATCCAATGATGGCGAAAGATAAGTCATATTCTGCAAAAATCGCACCAGAAACGCTTGCTGGTGCGATTGAGCGCGGAAAATACAGACAGCCTTATCGCTAATGCATTGATATTGTGAAAGAGAGTTTTTGCTTACTTCGTGCGTATTATGGCCTTATTGCGGGCAATGTGTGTATTTTTTGTCGTTTGCATACATCAATTAAGCAAATGATTGCACCAAAATAAAATGCATTGCCTCGTTTCAGGGCACTAAACCGCTTCCTGGCATCAACTGACCATTTTCTTTCAGCCTGTTCAGCACCACCGAGGTTTTCAAATGGGCAACCCCTTTGTTCTGAGCCAAAATATGGCTGATTAAATGACTCAGTGCCGGCAAATCCGCTACGGCAACCCGGAGTAGATAATCAGCGTCGCCGGTGGTTTTCCAGGCATCAAGAATGGCGTCTACTTCGCTCAGCATCTGGTGGAAGCTCTCCACATACTCCTGCGTGTGGTTTAAGAGGCGCACCTCAATTAACCCCAGCATTTCACGCCCGGCCACGTCCGGAGCGAGCCGCGCGTGGTAGCCGAGAATCAGTTGCGCCTGTTCCAGCGCGATACGACGGCGTGAGCACTGGGAAGCGGAAAGGCCGACGAGACCGCCCAGTTCCTGATTGGTCAAACGGCCATTGGCCTGCAGCAAGGTGAGGATTTTCAGATCAAAGTCGTCAATGTTATACATGTGAGCCAATACCGGAACAAAAAAGAGGCTATCAGACTAACAGTTTTTTTGATGGCGGGAAGCCTGACGGCGTTGCGCTTTTTCCCTTTGCACCAAAATGGTTCGCTTTCATGCATGTTAAGGCTGTTTTTCTCATGGAATGTGCAAATCAGGATTATTTATTGCGCGATTATGATGATAAATCCGCCAATGCTCACAAAGTGTGAATCTGGCTGAAGATTTAATTTTCTATTTTTTCAGTTGGTTAACCTGCCGTTGTCGATTTCTTCCCTCTGGCTGGCCTGGAAGTTGCTCATGCCGAGAGTGATGTTTACAAACAGGGGAAGCTTAAAGATGGCAGCACAGCAAGATAATGAATTAAAACGCGGGTTAAAAAACCGCCACATCCAGTTAATTGCGCTTGGCGGGGCCGTTGGCACCGGGCTTTTTTTAGGTATTGCGCAGACCATTCGCATGGCCGGGCCATCCGTACTGCTGGGGTACGCGATAGCCGGGCTCATTGCTTTTTTTATTATGCGACAGCTCGGTGAAATGGTGGTTGAAGAGCCGGTGGCAGGATCATTCAGCCATTTCGCCAATCGCTACTGGGGGCCCTTCGCCGGGTTTATGTCCGGCTGGAACTACTGGGTGCTGTATGTGCTGGTAAGCATGGCGGAACTGACGGCGGTCGGGATTTATATTCAGTACTGGTGGCCGGGCGTGCCTACGTGGGTGTCGGCGGCCATTTTCTTTGTGGCCATTAACGCCATCAATCTGACGAGCGTTAAAGTGTACGGCGAGATGGAGTTTTGGTTCTCCATCATCAAGGTGGCGGCCATCATCAGCATGATTGCCTTTGGTTGCTATCTGCTGTTCAGCGGCAGCGGCGGTCCGGAAGCTTCCGTGGCGAACCTGTGGCAGGACGGCGGTTTCTTCCCGAACGGTATCAGCGGATTAGTGATGGCGATGGCGGTGATCATGTTCTCCTTTGGCGGTCTGGAGCTGGTGGGGATCACGGCGGCGGAAGCCGACAACCCGCAAAAAAGCATTCCTGAAGCCACCAATCAAGTTATCTACCGCATCCTGTTGTTTTATGTGGGTTCGCTGGCCGTGTTGTTGTCGCTCTATCCGTGGAGAAACGTGGTGGAAGGTGGCAGCCCGTTCGTCCTGATTTTCCATGCGCTGGACAGCAATATTGTCGCTAACGCCCTCAACCTGGTGGTGCTCTCCGCCGCACTGTCGGTCTACAACAGCTGCGTTTACTGCAACAGCCGGATGCTGTTTGGCCTGGCGCGGCAGGGCCACGCGCCGCGTTCGTTGCTCAAGGTGAACCGCCGGGGGATCCCGCTGGCCGCGCTCGGCGTTTCTGCTGTCGCAACGGCGCTGTGTGTGCTAATCAACTATGTGATGCCGGGCAAAGCCTTCGAATTGCTGATGGCGCTGGTGGTTGCTGCCCTGGTGATCAACTGGGCGATGATTTGCATCACCCATCTGAAATTCCGTCTCGCCATGCAGAAAGCCGGGAAAACCACCGCTTTTAAAAGCCTTGGTTATCCGCTGACTAACGCTATTTGTCTGCTGTTTCTGGCGGGGATCCTGGTGGTGATGTTTATGACGCCGGGGATTCGTATCTCTGTGTGTCTGATCCCGGCATGGCTGCTGGTGCTGGGGGCGGGCTATATGTTCAAGAAAAAACGCGCCATGGCATCCGTACAACTGACGGAAGTGAACGAAGGCTAAAGTGAATTTCCCTGCTGACTGGCGGACATCGACACTCTCCGTGGCTGAGCAGGGAGGATAAATCGGGATCGGGATTTGATTCACATACCTGCGGGTAAACAGACGTTATGCCGAGGGGGATTCTGCGCCGGAAATACCGGGTTTTCCGGCTAAGCATCTTTGACAGCTGCTGACGTGTGCACTTAAAACATGTTAACTTACCTTTCGGCCTTGTCGGAATGCTTCGCGCGTTTCGTTCAAACTCATAACGTTAGCCCCGCCTCTGTAGTCAGAGTCCCCTGCTTGAACAGAATAATCCTCCCGGCTGCAGCTGGGAAAATCTCAAAACTACCTTCACTTTTGATCAGTAAGGTTCCTGCCCCCAAGTCCAGCCACAAAATCGTTATAGTCCTCTTCGGTCCACCCCATGACTTTACTAATCTCGGGAAGTTTCTCTTTAGGCACTTCAACCTCAAAAACAAGTAGTTCATCTACGCGATCAAATGCATCAACAGTATAAATAATTGTCATTTCTCAACCCTTCTTGTTGGATCTGCCGGTTTGGTCTGCTCTCCTGATACAGGATCAAACTCCCCGAGATGATTTCGACCTGAACGATCATACATTTCAACTGTACCGTAGGCAGAGGTTGCGACTCTGGATTATTGAGTGTGATACGCCCGGCGTTGGCACTGAATGCAGGTGGAGGTGACGGGGGCTGTTCGGGGTATAATCAAAGATTTCACGAATGATGTTATTCTTCGTTTTGCAAGCGCTAATCGATTTATGCCTGTCAGTCTGAGTATGGCTGATTCAGAAAAGGCGCAGGCGTCGAAGCTGAAGAAGAAAAATAAAAACACATTTAAAATCAATCTATTGAATTGTTGCTGCTTATGGTCGTCTTCATGATGTGTGACAGCTTTAGCAGCACTTTGTATCACTGCTTTTATGCACACCATTTCCGGGCCTGTGACAGGCCTCACTGTCAAACATAAGCCTGATGAATTCGCCGAATGATTTTCATGTTGCTTTGCTCCAAATGGACAATAATTTCTCTGTTGTAAAAGGGTTGCGGAAGGGGACACTGACGGAATTTTCTGAGATATTTCAAGGGTAGGCCAGCATCACTGCTGGCTTATTTTAGGGATGCTATCGAAAGTATAACACTGCTCCGGCGATAACGATTGATACCAATCCTAAAGCAGAGAAAGCGTACTCGACGATAAACCAGTTTTTGAGGTGAGGTGGCAAGTTTCTGATAAATGCAACATCATCATTTGTACTGTCAACTGAGCTTTTACCAAAGATCAAAGGGTTCACGATAAAGTTGATCTTTGCTGCATAACCTGAGCTAAACCCTATAGAATCGGCATTATCGAAGATAATCGCTCCGGCAGGGAGAGAACCAAACTTTTCTTTATACAGTGTGCAGATCGTGGAGAAACGCTTTTTGTTGAGAAATGAGAGCAACGCGACCGCGATACCACAGCAGAGGCTTAACCCCGCGAATCCGCAGATAATCAGATCAGATAGAGTGAACATTTATTTAACAACCTCATAAATTTTCTCTCCTGCAAACTCCCCAACGTTGCTACCAACCTCACCGACGCCATAACCAACTGCACCAGATACGATTACACCACAAGCTAATGCGCCAACTGCCCCAACTTCTACGGTTAATGCGCCGAGTACAACCGAACATGCCGCAGTAGCGCCGCTGTACACTGCTGAAGATGTGTAAATACCCGCAGCAGTACCAACACTGAATCCGCCAACCTGAGTAAATGCTGCTTTTTCACAATCGCTTCCAACGGTGCAGGCTTCATAAACTTTGTCCAGCCTGTTAGCTCCATCGAGAGCAATACCGACATAGCCAACTGCTTTCATCATCTTCACGTATTTTGCTGCGTTCTCCATGAAGGTGGCGTAGCCTTCAATGTCAGCAACCCCTGTCTGATTCCAGTGGTGAGTGATAGAACTGGTCGAAAGTCCTAATGCTCGCTTGATGTCCGGGTAGTCTTGCAATGCGAGTTTGTGACGGGTGAAATCAGTGAGAATGCTATCAAGTTCACCGAATAGCTGACGTCTTTGAACATAGAACTGCTCGCTGATCAGTGAGCCGCTGGTAATGTACTGATTTTTATACGCTTGCTGAATCTTGGCCAGAACACTTTCGATCTTTTCAAAGTATTTTCCCGCAGCATCTGAGGCAATCCCGGTTGTCGTGCTGGCACGAGAAGTGAAAAGATCAATGGTATCTTTATTCTTATGCAGAAAGTTTGCTTCCTCATGAGTCAACGGGGCTAAAGCGGCATCAACTCGCGCTTTTGCTTTTTGCATATGCGCGATCTGTTCGTCGTCCTGCTTATCAGGGTCAACCACCAGCATAATAGAACCCGCTTTGTATTCCTTACCTGCTTCATTTAATGAGCGGTATAGCTCGCGTGTTCCTTTTGGCTGATCACCAGCAAACAGGAAGCTTTCGAAAGTTTCGGTTGTCGATTTTTGAGGAACTACGCAGAAACCCGCATCTACGCCAGTCCGCTTTTTCTTGGCAGTCTGTGCATGTTGTTCAGGTTCCGTAGTAGCTTTAATCCATGCAGGGTCCGGTCTTGGAGTATTACCCATCCATTGACCCGCGGAAGAGATAAGGATGTTAGATCCTATCGGGCAGCCACAAATAACGGTTGCACCATTTCCAGCGGCGATTCTGCCTTCAAGGTTCATCGTTGGGATGTTACCGATTATCTCGCCAATTTTTCCGCATTTAGGACAGGGCGTAGTTTTATCGCCGTGTCTCAGTGCTCCCAGATGTGCGTTTGAAAAGTTTGGCAAACTACTAAGCCCTTGCGCTCCCGTAGTAGTTTCATCCCCGTGAAGTCCTTCAGGAATTCCATCCCATGTTGAGCGGTTACTCATGCAGTAGCCTCATCAGCCAGAAAATCCTCAGGGAAAGGTATGCCTCGACGCACTGGACACATCACCCCAGATTGTGGGGTACTGATAATCTCATCCCCGTTATCCAGTTTACTTCCCACTAAAGCAATGCCACGACCTTTGCAAGTCTTGCTCTTTCCGGTACTCGTCGCAATACGTGCGGTAGTCCCGTCGGGGTAAACAACTTCATCACCTTTCAGTGCAATGCTCATCATTTCGCCATTTTCAGCCTGCATTTTAGCTTCATGGTTAGTCTCGTGAACGATACCGCCCCGGCGCGTAAGACTCCCAACAGTGGCAAAGCGGTAGATGCCTATAACAGGATGGAGGCGATTCGTTTCTCTCTGTTCGGCAATAATGGCTCGCGCGCTTTCAGTCATACTCGCTATTTGTTCAGGGGTGAAAGTCGGTTCGTTGAAAGATGCCTGGATTTGAGCGGTAAATTCATTGGTGTACTGTTTCATAAGTCCCTCTACGTAAATTGAATTAGTTCAAAACATTATTCATTGTATAAATAATATCCTTTCACAGGAAATGGTTTTTCCAGAAAATGAAACTGTATTTCAAATTATTTGCATGCTGAATGTATTGGTGTGATTCATTCAGCTTGCGAAATATCGAAGGTTTTGACCGCAGGGCATTTTTTTGATTTCGTAATGAAGGTAAACGTGCCAGCGACGCTGCTTGTGTAAATGCAAAGAAGCTCACCTTTGGGCAAAGGTTGAGACTCAGGATTATTGAGGGTGATACGCCCGGCGCTGGCGTTGAAGGCCACCATCAAACTGACCCTGACCCCGAATATGATCCAGCGGAATGTATGGACGGATCTGATTCATGATCACTTCGGCTTGTTTTTGGCTGTCAGTACCGAGACTCATACGTACAAAACTAGTTGAATCATTTAGTCTAAAATTCGTGTAGTATGTGCGCCCACGAATCATTGTGTGTGACAGCTTGTGTGACACATTGTTTGCCATGCTGTGTACCATGAAATAGTTACAGATCAGTGAGTTAAGTTTATTTTTCGACTAACTCGTTGTTTCGCAAAGTATATCAGACGCCTGGGAAGGCCATAAATCTACATCATAAATCAAGTCGTTAGCGTTAACTCTATGAAATGTAAAACAAAAGGGTCAACGCAATGGGTAACAGAGTGGACAACAAAGCCCCGAAATTCACTACCAAACGCGGCAACACTTTCTACATCAATTTTCGTCTCCCTGATGGAACCTTCTTTCGTCGTAGTTTAGGCACTGATTCTTTGAAAGCTGTGCAGGTGACGATGAGTCGTCTAAGCCCATACATCCCCCTTGTTCAAAATGGTTCGCTATCCGTCGAGCAATTCAAAATGCATATTGACGGTTTCAGAGAAGCCACTCAGCGCGATTTTGATACCTATTTGTTGGATTGGTTGAGGCTAGGCGTTGATGAGGTTAAGCGGATGCCGGAACTCGGACGATTGAACAAGTCAATTTTCCCTGATAGTCCTATTTCAGCATCAAAGAGTGTTGAGGAGGCTAAGGGGCAATCTGAGACCCTTCTAAACCGTGTCTATAGCGGGGATGACTCTACCGCTCGGATGTTACTTGCCACTCTGCACCAGAAGAAAGTTTCTTTCGGTCAAAATGACGTAGAACAAGCTTATGAGGTGGCGGGTCAGATTGATATGCACCAGACCATGCTACACCAGGCTTATGAGGCGTTCTATGCTGGTGATATTGTCCGTTATCGTGCTCTTGTTGAATCCATGCAATCACAATTGGCTGAAACTGAAAAGCTGAAGCAGCCAGCAATTAAACAGGCTGTTGTAACTGTTGATGCTCCTAACGATGACACTACACCGTTACTTTCTGAGGCCTGGAAGCTGTTTGTGGCTGAGAAGGGGAAAACCTGGGCTATCACCATAGCTCGTGAGAATAATCGTTTCTATGAGGTGCTGATGCATGTTTTAGGGGATATTCCTGTGGGGAGTATCACCAAACAGCACATACGCCAAACACTGGCAGTGATTGAGAACCTGCCACGCCGAAACGTGAAACCCTACTCAGAGATGACGTTAGAGGAGTGCATAGATTTTGATGTTCCTGAAGACGATTTGATCAGTAGTGCCAATGTTAAAAAGCACCTCAAGATTTATTCCTCGTTTTTCAAAGTTTTCCTTAAAGATGAAAAGGATATCTTAGAAAAGGCTCCCACTGAGGGGATCAAATATGAGGTGACGGAGAACAAGGGCGGACATTACTCGCGGCCTGAGATGCAACGGCTCATAGAACGGTTATCTACGTTTACCGATTGGCGTAAAGACTACTTCCTTACTTTAATTTACACCGGTGCTCGCCGGGGTGAAATGGCGGCTATACGCAAGGAGCACATACGCAAGGATGAGGAAACGGGGCGTTACTACATCTTCATTGAGGATGGTAAAACGGAACACGCACAGAGACAAATCCCAATCAGTAAAAGTATTGAGGCGCTATTGTTAGCTCGAATTAAGCCCCTTAAAGATGGTGATCTTGTGTTTAACGACTTGCCAACCTACGAATATACCGCTATTCAATGGCGTAGTTTAATGGACGATTGCAATGTTCCGAAATACAACGAATTTGGACAGAAGCGCGTTATCCATGCATGCCGCCATACCTTCATATCGGAGGCTATAGCGAAAACGGGTAACGCTGCACTCGTTCAATTCGTTGTCGGACATAGTAGAACGCAATCGCTAGGCATAACAGCAAGATACACACACAGACCACCATTGCATGATCTATTACAAGTTGTAGATAGTGTGAACTGGTGATATCACCCATTTGAAAGTTAACGCAGGTGTAGCCAATGGCTGGAAATATCAGAATTTATTATGACTACGAAAATACTGAACATACTTTAGATGTATGGTCTGACGCAAACTCACCACTAAAAAGTGACCCGGAAGTAATCAATGCTGTTTTGGCTGAATTACCGGGACATATTGCACCAAGTATCAAACGTGTTGTTGAGTTAACAACAGACGGAAAACCTATGATATATGATGAGTTTCGTATAGAAGACCCCGACACCGGTCTCCCATATGGCTTACTTTATACAAGACTTGGGCATGATGGCTGGGTTTATCTAAGCGATATCAATAGTTATGGTGCACGTATAGGCAAGGAACTACAGGGGGAGTATTTTACGATGGAAAAGGGACATAATTATACCACGAATGATAAAAAACTCTTTCCTGCAAATGCTAAGGTTGATTGGGAGCGTTTAAGTGTTTTTTGTAATGAGCATGAGTATCATTTAATTCCGTGGTCTCCATCATTATAGAGTTTACGGGGTTTTACATTCTTTATAAATCAATTACTAGCCTCTGTATCAAACGTTTTGGCATAGGGGCATTTTCCTTTAGTTAAATAGGTGAATGTGTAATTGCTGTTCTCATAGATGCATAGCGTTTTTCCGTTCTCCGTCTGTTCCTCCTGTGGGTTGGTTAGGGTGATTTGTCCGGCTCTTGCACTGATACAATAGAGCAGGGCTAGCACAATGAATGCAGGTATCAGCAGTTTTAACAGAATGCCTTTCCCGTCTCTTTTCATGAATCCTCTCCTTAGTGAACCAAGTCACCGTACATCACCGTACAATTAGCAGAAATGCAAGAACATGATCACTGCTGAACACACCCCAAATGCGACCCATTCTCATTTAATTCATAATTTCAAAATATCCTATAAATTTCAATGTGATAACATTTATAAACTCTAGTTTGCATAGTGTTATGTTATGCGGTGACTATGCATACTCGCTGCATAAAAGTTTGAATAAAGACAAAGTGTTATTGCAAAGCTATAAAATTCAATAAGTTATTGTTTGGTGGGGTAGGTCACGCCATCGTAGGCGACAGGTTGAACATGTCTTTAATGATAATGATTCTTAATATCATTTGTAGTTGAAAATTGATTGTTTTTGCACGAAAAGTTTCATTCGAAATGATTACGTGAAAACTCGTTCAACACCTTCCCGGTGTCCTCTTGCACATTACATAGCCTGTAAGCCCTGCTACGCCTGGCTTTGTCTCTCTTTGCACAGAATACACTATTGCACAGAATTCCTCTAAAACAGCTTAAAACAGCCTCTCTTTTCATTGATTAAAAGGGGTATTAAAGAGTGAATTAATGCATATTAAACGTTAATTAAATTGTATTTATTGCACATGAATATTGTTATGTGTCCCCAGCGGGGACAGATACACATTCTATGATAATTGAAAGTTACGAAACGGAACTTTCATGGGACAACTACCCCTGTTAATATTGATAGGGGTTAATGTTGAAAGTGCCAAAACGTAACTTTCAAACTATCGAAAGTGCCAAAACGTAACTTTCAATCCCAACGAAAGTTCCGAAACGTAACACTATAAGACTAATATATATAATACTAAATAAATAAAACTATCTTTTAATCTTTTAATAATATTTAAATGATGATCTAGGCGTTGGCCTTGCCACCCTACGGGAACGCCTAATAGTATATGACAGCTCCGCGTCATGAAAGATTCTGGCATAGCTTCCACTCCTCTTCGATTCGTGCAAACTAGCCTATGGCTAAAGCTCATTCGCCTAGCTCATTCACTAAGCCGGACTAATACCCTAAACACTCACACTCTATAATAAGAAGAAAAGCCCTTCTTATTCTTTCGTGCAAGCTTTTAAGTAACTTAGGTCTTTGCATGTAGATAATGTGAATGTTTCTTTTATGCAAATTCTAGTTTATTAAAAGACTGTTTTCTTTTTTAGTGAGAGTGAGGGTTGGACACGTTAGTGAACGTGCCCTCGAACGGAGAATACTTGAGCCTTAGCGATAGTATGACACTGAGGAGAATCTTTAAGAGAAATTGTCATGACAACTCGAAGAGTCCCTGCGGGTGTCATATATTATAGAGAGACATTCTTTAAAGAGACACACACACTAACACTCTCTATCTAATTAGAGAGGGTGTTTAAAGGTGTTTTAATGGTGTTTATACAGAATGTATTAAGAGAGATTCTATAGAAGCTTCTGTAACGCTCTCTAAGCGATTCTGAGAGCTACGGAGTATGATTCATCATCCTACCCCCTTAAAACGTCTCCTGAGCGTTCCTGTGAAGTATTAGGGGGTAATATAGCTTTCCTTCTACTATTAGTATGCAAAACTAAAAAGGGGACAAAATTTAATTACAATAGCGCTTATGTAAATAAAAAATGTCCCCTTATAAATGTTCCTGAGAATATATTATGCATACTAAAGCCGGATTTTTACACCATTATACCCTTTATCCATATAAATCAACTATGTAACATTTGTAAACCCTATTGACTTTTCGCAAGGTACTAAAAATAGTACGCTTTTTTGCATTTAGGTATTGACAAAAAGGTAGGTAACATGTTACTATTGGTTATATAAGGTGATATTTAAATAACTCTCATATCATTAAACCGCAACTAAACACTGCACTATGAGCCTTCGGGCTGCATGGTGTTATTACTTTTAATAACCAAAAAGAGGATAGTAATATGTCTAATTTCAAATACTACGATGTCCAGGCAATTCTAGATGCGCTGTTGTCAGGTGAACTTAAACGACTTAATGCAAAACGGAGTCAACACACAGCGAAGAGCATGGGACACTTGGACAGAGCAGAGCGCTATCGTAAAGCAGTGGCACTGTTTGATCAGATTCAAAGCATTAAGAAAATCAAATAACTTAAATAAGTTCGTGGATACCTTTAAACCACCAGTAGCCGGAAACGGTGATATAGATAGAAGGAAAATTCTTTGAAAACAGAAGACAAGGCGAGTCAACGCCGACCTAACACCTCCTTAATTCTCCCTAACGATACATTCTCAATTCTTTTTAAAGAAGCACGCCGCAGAGGAATTAGCGTAAGCGCCTTGCTTACAGAAGAAGCACAGACAATCGCACTCAAATATGCCTTAAAGCATAAGGAACAGGGAATTTAAGTAGGACAACCTACTAACAAATAATAATTGCGTATAGCAAAAACAGGGGCAATAATGCTTTCTATTAAAGAAATTAAAACTAAATATGAACATAAAGATGTAAACGGAAATGTAGCAGATACCTTTATAAAAATTCCAAGATACTTTGAAGATATAGAATTTATATACTCAGATTCATTAGAGAAAGGTAAAGTTAAGTTCTCTACAACAATGCAAAAACTTTACTGTTACCTGTTAGGGTGGCAAGAGAGCGGGTTAACTTGTTATGAGGCACACGAAGAATTATCTAACGTATGCAGATTAAGCAGAAGTAAAACAACAGAACTTATCTTACTAATGGAGAGAGTAGGTTTAATAAAAGTAGTTAAGATAGAAGGTAGACGTAATAAAGAATTAATTGCACTTCCTATTACAGACTCTCATTTAAACCCACCTGAATCAATCCATGCAAGCCCTGTAGAAGACGTTAAGCCGATTTCTAATGCAATACCACAGGTTGTTATAGAAGAGCCAGCACAGTGCGATACAGAAGCTCTCAGCGACGATGTAAAAGAATGTCCATTCTTTACCACTTCAGAGGAAGCCTTTAATAATGAATCAGAACCTTCTCAGGAGTCATCTGATTATAACTACATGGAAGATGAAGAAGAGATTAATACCATCTCAATAAAAGATAAAGACTATCTGATTGCAAGGGCTAACCAATTCTATGCTAACCATGCAGTAGGTGACTCAGAAAACACTTTATCAAGTCTACTGATTAGTGAGATGAATATAGAAGGCGTTCATCTTGATTTTGTCATAGCACATTTCAGACAGGAAAAAAGAGCATTCACAGAAAGATTTAAACAGGAGAATAAATGTCAAGAAAACCACAGTGCCAACAACAAATTTATGAATATTTAAAAGAACGAGGCAACAACCTCTACTCTCTAAAACAACTAGCAACAATATTAAATATCCCCCCTGAAGATGTCAAGTCTAATTTATCCTCCCTATCATTTGATGATGTTGTTCAATACGAAATGACGAGTGCAGACACATTCTATATTTCAAATATTGCAGAATCGTTTGGTGAGCGTGCAGTGGATGAGATCGATAAATACTGGCAAAAACAGACAAAAAAACTTATTAAAATTTACAAAGAGCAGGGCTATTCTCCTGAACAATGTTCAGAAATTAGTGATATCGACCTACAAACAGTAAACAAATATTGGAGTAAATAATGACAGCATTAACAAAGAAGGAAATCGATTTACTTTTTAAACTCTCAGAGAATGCAGGGATTGAAGTTTGGGAAATGGAAACCCTAATTATTCAGAACTATCTACAGGACCTCATCGAACGCCTGGAGGCTGAATAATGGCAACTAATGTAAATTCGACTGCTAATTCAAATTCAAGTAGTTCTACAGTAAAATCTGATAACGGGTATTGCATCATCTCATCAATGGAGAACGGCTCAGTCGATACCTATATTCAAACATATCAATCCCTATCCTTCGATGCATCCCCTAGTATTAAACGAACACGTAATGCTGAAGTTACATCTTACGCTGTTGAATCGGGACAGGATGTTTCAGACCATATTCAAATCAAAAACGATAAATTCTCTGTAGAGGCCTACATAACAGAGACACCCCTTGAACTACGAGGGGATGAAATTAGTGCAGCAGGGGTTAACGGAGGCCGTATAAAAGCCGCCATCGACTACCTGGACCAGGTATTTGAGAACCGTCAAACGATCACATTTATAACTCGTGACCACATCTACGATAGCGTTGTGTTAACAGGGATTGATTACAGTTATACGGATGAGGATTGTATGAAATTCTCCCTATCATTTGAGAAGGTGAGGCTTGTTACGAGTGCAACCGTTGATGGAATAGCCACCAAAACAAAATCTACTACTAACAAGGGTAAGACAGTAAAAACTAAAGCCAATACAACTTCTGTTAAAAAAGACAGCACAGTAACAAATATTTCAAATTCATATCAATCCTAATTAAATACGTCGGAGCTACCAATGGAATACATGCAATCCCTAATGTCATTCATGCTATGGGGCATTTTAATTTCTAACCTAACACACAATATCAAAATAAAATATAAAAACTGGAGGAGCGTTGAGTAAAAATAGAAACATTCTAAATATTAACAAACTTCAACTTAGAGCAGTAGGCAGAAATAAAAGAAAATCTAAAGAGAATAGCGTCCCTAAATGGGATGCCATTCTGGAATATACAGAATCCCCAGCACTCACACAAGAGGAACGAGAAATCATTGATAGTATTTGTGATAACAATAATGTTTATTTTAATCCTCGTAAACGAATAACCACCAAATTTAACGATGAATTAGAAAGATGGCAGGCATTAGGTTTTAAGAGTGAAGATGAGCATATTGCATGGAAAAGACTGAATAACAGGGATGAGGCCAGCTCCACTTATACGGACCTTGCAGACACCATTCTAAAAATTACACAAGGCCAGAAAATTGACTGAATATAATACAATATATGAAATGGTGAAGGCATACGCCGATTGGTGTAATGACAACGATTTGTTACATGGGCGCACTGACCACCCGGACGGGGAGTATTACATGTATTTCACCTCTGGAAAAATAAATCAGAGACAGCAAGATACAGTCGTATTCTGTTTTACGAAAGAAAGGAACAGTGATAACAAATATCCTTCTTACATGATTCAGACAAGCTGAGAATAAATCAAATATAAAGGCCTGTAAGGGGCTATAACACACTTTAAATAAAAGAGGTATAATGAGCAATATTAATAGTATGAGCCGCCGTGGTCGTGGCAGAGAAGCGCTGGAACAGTATAACGAACAGATGGCCCAGGAGGCCACTAAAACACCGCTTCAGATTGAACATGAATCACTATCAGAGAATGTTCCACAGAGAGACAAGGCGACACCCTGGGAAATACTCCTCGCCACTGTAGAGGATCTAGACGTAAATCAGTCCCTGTTCCTGTTAGAAGCATACAACGACTTCTATAACTCTCCCTCTACAGAAACACTACGCTACGCTGTAGATAAAACACAATATATAAATCAAAAAATCAGGGGAATTAATGCAACACTCAATTGGTTTAATCAATCGAAATTTGCTAATACCTCTGAATACCAGGAGGAGATGATTTATATTCTGGATGTTCTCGTTAATATTCAGAGTGAAATTACACAGTTTGTAGACAATCTCGAATAAGGGGCGTAAGCCCCTCTTTTAATTGTCATTTAATTCCACTTTTAAAGTGACTTGAGCGTATTTTATTTCACTTTTCTATTGACATTTCTTTATTTTAATGTTATCCTTATATTAAGGGTAAGATATTTCAGAGAAGACACTACCTCCTTATAGATTCTTCATTCTTCTGATATTGCACTTTCTTCGTTTTGTTAATTGGTCATTGACTCCAAATCAGAAACGTTTACTTTCCAAAGGTTTTGTTTCTGATGGGAATTAGGCTGCTTTATATTGCAATCACAGTATAAACGCTTTTAGCCTTCTTCTCTGAACTATTTTCCCTATAATTTATTAGAATATACTAATAAATACTACCAAACCGCACATCTTTTTTATTTTTCTTATATAAGGCAAAATGAAGGGGAGTCCTCTAATTTACGTGGATGGTAGTATTTTTTAGTGTATATCTACATAGGTTGCACATTTTTGTTATTGACATTAGTCAATGGCTTTTATTTTATTATCTATTACAGATAGTTTAACAACAAGTTAAGAATTAAGCCCTCTGGCATGTTGGGAAGCAGGAATAAAGGATTGCTTTGTCATTATCAAAAAAAATCATTGGGTAGCTCCGATGAAAACAGGAGAATAGAAAACTCCTCCCATTAGTGAATTAGGAAGCGCTGAATGGGTTAATAATGTTGCCGCATTTATTTTCTACTCAAAGAAAGGCACCTATTACCAGTGGGTGCCTTCTTTTTTACCTCACTTGAAATAGATTTATTTCACTTAAAATAGCACTTTCAAAGTTACTTTTAAACAATTGCATAGTTACTTTTAAAGCCCTATTACATACATAAATGAGAATTAACATGAAAATAATTAATAACAAATCTATGTCGCTCTCTGATTTTACAAGCACCTGTGAACAGGTAGCAGAGATTATGAAATGTGACGTAAATACTGTTATGCGGGAAGCCGCTAAACGACTACTTGATGAAGAGCAAACCCTTGTTAAAGGGCTTAACTACTCTGAATTAGAAACTCTCTCTCAAGAAGAAAAGACCAACGCTTTCATTGAAAAAATGAAGAAACATAAGAATAGGAATAAATAATAATGGCAAATTTTGGTAAAATCTATGGTGGCACTAAACTAGATAATAGTGTTATTGCCTACACCGCTGACCATGTCTTACAAGATATGAAAGTTAGCTACCCTGATGGCATCCCTGCTGATTTGGTAGCTGGCTCTGTTGTCTCCCTGAGTTCTGGAGCAATGGCAACCTCTACAGACAATATTGGCGTCGTCGTCTCTCCTTCTGTAGCAGGTCAGAAATTCCTCCGTGTAGCTCGAACCCCGTTCGCTATGCTGATTAAAGAAGCTCTCGTTATCGATAGTTCTCTGACTCTGGATGAAGTTGTAGTAGCTCTTACAGCACAGGGCTTTGCATTCACTGATTATGCAGAAGTAGCACTCCGCACCACCTAATATGGAGAATAATAATAAATGTCTGAACTAATGAATCTATTTACTGGACAGGGTGCCAGTTTTGCGTCTCCTTTTGAGTTTGCAAATAAACAAAATAAAATTATCACCTCTCTCGGATTATTCCGTGCTGAAAACCACGATATCAACCGTATTGCACTAGACCGTATCGTAGATGAAAAGATGCTAAAAGGTCTGGAACGTGCAATGCATGTTCAATCTGACTGGAACAGCGCTTCACTTCCTGAGTTTGGTAGTTTCCTCTATGAGATGAAATACTCTAACAGTCTGAACTCTGTAACATCTCGCGAAATTGAGGAATATCGCCGCCGTGGGGCTATTGTAGAAGACTCAATTGCTGCTGTTCTCTCTGATTTCTCTGATGCACAGTATGACCAGCTAGCGAACACTGTAGAAGCTGATTTGATTAGTGCGCTGCTGGCCCTGAAAGTTGAATCTCAATATGCAGGACAGGGTGATTTAGATTTCCTGGATATGGCTGAAACCACTAAAACAGGATTTGCTCTGGACACTTCCAGCTCTGCTAACGTATTCCAGCAATTGTCTGCAATCAACCGTGTAGTGAATGTTAGGCTGGGGACCAGTCTTGCACAGCAACGCACAGGAACGATTATCCTTGCTGCTGGCACTGCCGCTGATGCTCTGCATTATCACACCAGTATTAAGGACTTCCTGCTTTACACTATGCCTATGGGGAGTGATGCCAACCTGTTTACTCAGATTCAAGGCTCCAACCCTGCATATGAAAGCTGGATGTTAAAGGGGAACATTGTTATTGATGTCACTGGCTACACTCAAATCACCGATATTATCGGAGAAAATGGATTTGTTGTTATTCCTAAAATGGATGAACAGTCAAATGCATACGTTCTGCATCAGGGTATTGGCACACGCCATGCCACGCTGGGTAAAGAGAGCGGATTGTATCAACAATACATCACCACAGACCCACAGTGGAACTATCCAAGCATTGCAACTGAAACGGCCTATCTGCCGATTGTAAATATTCCAGATGCTATCGTATTTGGTGGAGTAGCTTAATAGCTACTAAATAAAATAATTAGCCCCGCAGGAGACACCGATAACGAGAGCGCAAATCTCCGGGTAGCCTGCGGGGCTTTTTTATACCTATTCCAATATGAGGGGAATATATGAGATTTATAATGAAGGCGGCTAATTTAGCATTGAAAGGTGATGATGCAGAGAAGCTTATTAATGTGTCAGAGTTATGCAGGCAGTTTAATTTAAATATTAATACATTTAATACAATGAGGTTTCGCTATGGCTGGAGTATTGAACATACGCTTTGTGTAATGCTCGCTGAGAAATCAGAGAAAGTGGAGGAATAACAATATGCTAGATATTAAGGTTAGCAGAATTAGAAACGTAGTTGACTTCACAGTAGATAAGAATAGTCTTAAGCAGGCTAAAGACTCAGTGAAAGATATTAAGCAATTTATTGAGAATCAGAAGCCATTATTAAAGCTGGGTCTTGACCAGAAACATTTAAAAAAACAGGTTAAGCAAGCTGTAGCTTCTGCACACGCTCAGCAGAAAATTGTTAATGGTGCTGCTGGAACATCTCCCGTTAAAGCTCCTGGGGCTGCTAGTAATAATGCGGCTGCAAGAGCACAGGCTCAGGCTCTTAAAATGGCTGATACAGCAGATATTAAAAGACGCAGTGCAGCATTAGCGTTAAATGGTATCACCGGAAGGACAGTAGACGAGCAATATAGGGCTATAAAAGCGGTCCACGGTATTACACAACAATACGAACAGGGTGTAATTAGTCAGGCTCGTATGAATCAATTGATAAAGGAAGAGATAGCTCTAGTTAGGCGTGCAGCAGCAGCACGTAGAGGTGTCACACAAGCCACTCAGACAGCCTCTATAAGCACTGGAGGGAAGTTAGCAGGGGTAGGGAAAGGGTTTATGTCTGGAGGCTTCTTAGGGGCTGGCACAGGCGCTCTGGCTAGTGCTGGGATGGCAGGTGGTGGTGTATTAGCTGCCGGATACCTGGGGGAACGTATCAGAACGGCTGTGACCGAACAGGCCCGTAATGTTAACGAACTTTCCGCTTCCGCTAAAAGTGTTAACGTAGACCCTAATCTAATATTAGCTATGCAGCGATATGCACAGGTTAATGGCATAGACAGTGGCAGTGATGGTGTTACAGGACGTCAAAAATTGGTTGATGGTATGAAAGACTTAACAGAGAAACTAAACCAGTCTGGACAGGATAGCGTATTCGATACTAAATCAGGAAAATGGAAAGGTGGTAATA
The DNA here is from genome assembly GCF_002806725.1 of Raoultella sp. T31. NCBI lineage: Bacteria > Pseudomonadati > Pseudomonadota > Gammaproteobacteria > Enterobacterales > Enterobacteriaceae > Klebsiella > Raoultella sp. T31. The sequence continues at coordinate 104,770 of NZ_PIBO01000010.1, read as the reverse complement.
GTTCTATTGATACTATTATGACTGACCTTGGAATGAGTAAAGAAGAAATCAAACAATATTCCACATCTCCCGCTGATTTTATGAATCGTATTGTTAACGGCTATCAGAAAAAAGGTCTTACTCCTGAGCAGATGAGTAATAAAATTGAGTCATTATATGATGATGCCATGTATTATACTAAACTCTGGACTAATAACAGCGCTGAACTTTCTAATAATTTTGAGGAGTTAAAGAAAGCAGGAGGCTTATTAACTAAAGAGCAACAAGATGCAGCGAAGGAATTAGCACGCACTATGAGTTTAGGTGGTGCAGCTATGGATTCAAATCTTCGTCAAATGATGGTCGGATTTACTCAGGCATTTGGTAATAGTGATGATTTTGTTAATTCTATTCAGAAATTGGGGCCTGCTTTTAAAGAGCTAGGAAGTGAAACTGGTAATCTGATTAAAAATATCACCATGTTTGCTACACAGATTACAGATGGCTATTCTAAATTTATGGGGTGGTTACAGAAAGAGTTTCCATCAATATTTAAATCTGGTGATGCGAGCGTAATTGATAGCGCTAATAATGCTGTGGCTGGCTCTGCTAATGCTGCTGCCTCCTGGGTGAAAGATACTTTTGGATTTGACCCGCAGGCTGTAGGAGACTGGTTTAAAGAGGGAAATAAAACTCCAGCCAATTCTATTATCCCTAACGGGGGAAGTATTACAACTTCTTCCCAATCTCCTGTAAATCCTGTAATCAATGTTAATGTTACTCCTGTAGTGCAATCAGAAGTGAGTATTCGCCCTGATGGCAGTAGATTAGGACAATACCTGAGCTATGAAGCTGAACAATTAGTTAATAGCAAAGTAAATAACCTCATTATTGATTTAAATGCAGCGACATCTGCAAGTGGAAGTAACTAAAAGAGGGGCATTACGCCCCTTTTTTATTTCTGGAAATCAATAGCGGTCAGAGCACAGCTGGCGGCTAAGCCGAATCCGGACGGGTAAAACCGCCCGGTTTTTTTATGCCTGTGGTTTAGATTCAGCCTGGGCCATGACCTCCACCACCAAATCCACCGCCACCGCCACCAGGTCCTTGCATTGGACCTCCGCCACCACCATGACCACCGGGACCCCACCAGGGCATGATACATCCGGATAAACTGGAGACACTCGCTAATACAAGAACGAAAAGGATTATTTTTTTCATCGTCAACTCCTGAACTGGAGCGAGCAGATTATCATTCTGTTATGAATTTCTATTCAGCGTTTTCCTAAATCCTGCATTGTCAGTGACAATCTTCATATTTTCTGCATTTTGTAGCTCACCATTTCGACATAATTTGATAGCTCCACTGGTGACGCCGCATGTTTTGAGTTGGTTTTGAAAGTCTCCATTCCCCTTTTTCATGTCTAAAACTCGCGTTAGAGCTAAACTATTTATTACCAACGTACTGAACAACAAACTGGGTTACAAACTGGTGAAAAGTGCGTATAATAGCTTTCAATGAAATGTGCTAACACATTGATTTATATAGATTTATACATGATATCCCGACGCCTGGGAAGGCGACACCTTAAGGAAGCTCAATGAGCGAGAAATTACAGAAAGTGCTGGCCCGCGCCGGCCACGGCTCCCGCCGTGAAATTGAATCTAAAATCGAAGCTGGCCGCGTCAGCGTCGATGGTAAAGTCGCCACCCTCGGCGATCGTGTAGAAGTGGTTCCGGGTTTAAAAATTCGTATCGATGGTCATCTGATTTCGGTGAAAGAGTCCGCTGAACAGATTTGCCGCGTCCTGGCGTATTACAAGCCGGAAGGCGAACTCTGCACGCGTAACGATCCTGAAGGCCGTCCGACGGTATTTGACCGATTGCCGAAACTGCGCGGCGCGCGCTGGATTGCGGTGGGGCGTCTGGATGTCAACACCTGCGGTCTGCTGCTGTTCACCACCGATGGCGAACTGGCAAACCGTCTGATGCACCCGAGCCGCGAAGTGGAACGTGAGTACGCCGTACGTGTGTTTGGTCAGGTTGATGACGACAAACTGCGTCAGCTGTCTCGCGGCGTGCAGCTGGAAGATGGCCCGGCGGCGTTTAAAACGATCAAGTTTGCTGGCGGCGAAGGGATTAACCAGTGGTACAACGTCACGCTGACCGAAGGGCGCAACCGTGAAGTCCGCCGTCTGTGGGAAGCGGTTGGCGTGCAGGTCAGCCGTCTGATTCGCGTGCGCTACGGCGATATTCCGTTGCCGAAAGGCCTGCCTCGCGGCGGCTATACCGAGCTGGATCTGGCGCAAACCAACTACCTGCGCGAGCTGGTTGAACTGCCTGCGGAAACCACCTCGAAAGTCGCGGTAGAGAAAGATCGTCGCCGTATGAAGGCGAATCAGATTCGCCGCGCGGTGAAACGCCATTCCCAGGTGGGAAATAGCAACAACCGCCGTTCGGGCGGCAGCCGTAGCAACGGCTAATCTGCTTAAATCCGGCGGGTTCCCGCCGGATTCCTCTCTAAGCGGTGCTGGCGTCAGGTGGAGATCCATTGCGCCTGCCGCTGAATGCCACGCTTATCAGTAATCAATCCCCATCTGCGCTTTGATACCGGCATCGAATGCGTGCTTAACCGGTCGCAACTCGCTGACGGTATCGGCCAGCTCGATGATCTCCCGGTGGCAGCCGCGTCCGGTGATGATTACCGTTTGCTGTAGCGGGCGGTTGCGCAGCGCGCTAAGGACCGTTTCGAGCGGCAAATAGTCGTACGCCACCATGTAAGTCAGCTCATCCAGCAGCACCATGTCCAGGGATTCGTCGGCCAGCATCCGCTGCGCGTGTTCCCAGACCGCAAGGCAGGCCGCCGTATCGCTTTCACGATCCTGGGTATTCCAGGTAAACCCGGTGGCCATCACCTGAAACTCTACGCCGTGCGGCTCCAGCAGGTTGCGCTCGCCGTTGGGCCAGGTGCCTTTGATAAACTGGATGACGCCCGCTTTTTTCCCATGCCCGATAGCGCGGGTGACGGTACCAAAACCGGCCGTCGTTTTGCCTTTTCCGTTGCCGGTGAAGACGATGACGATGCCGCGTTCTTCCTGCGCTGCCGCCACGCGGGCATCCACTTTATCTTTTACCCGCTGCTGGCGTTCACGGTAGCGTTCATCACTCATTGTGCAATTCCTGGTTTACGCCCTGGCTGGGCATCGAAAGTCATTCCCGTCTTGCGACGGCTGTCATCGCCCATCAGCCATAAATAAACCGGCATAATATCGGCGGGGGTTTTGAGCTTTTGCGGATCTTCCGTCGGGAACGCGTTGGCGCGCATTTTGGTGCGCGTTCCGCCTGGATTGATACAGTTAACCCGCAGGTGACGACTCTGGTACTCTTCGGCCAGCACCTGCATCATCCCTTCAGTGGCAAACTTGGAGGCCGCATAGGCGCCCCAGTTGGCGCGTCCCTGGCGGCCGACGCTGGAGGAGGTGAAGACCAGCGAACCCGACTCAGACTTGAGTAATAAAGGAAGCAGCGCCTGGGTCAGCATAAAGGTGCCGTTGACGTTGACCTGCATCACCTGCTGCCAGACTTCCGGCTTCTGTTGATCCATCGGGCAGACATCGCCCAGCAGACCGGCATTGTGCAGTACGCCATCAAGACGCGGGTAGTGGACGCTAATCTGCTGTGCCAGCTGCTGGCACTCCTGCGGCGTGCAGGTTAACAGATCCAACGTGAACCAACGCGCCGGAAGCCCGCCGGCCTGGTCTATTTCCTGCGCCACGCTGCGCAGTTTCTCTTCGTTACGTCCGACCAGCACAACGCTTGCGCTGTAGCGCGAATAGGTCAATGCGGCCTCGCGGCCGATACCGTCGCTGGCGCCGGTAACCAGGATAATGCGATCTTTTAATAAATGATGCTGCGGTTGATAGTGCACGGCGACTCCTTGGGCAATCTGCTGACGATCGCGCGTTGTATTCGGTCTCATACTTTTGCGTTTTATGCCTGAAACAGCCGGGCATTGCAATCAGCGAAGGGGAAACTCTTCGCGGAATGAACATCTTGCAACGATTTCATCGTCGCTGAAAAAAACGGGAAGGGGGCTCGCGCACCACACAAAGCGCAGAGACTTGGTGACGCCGGCTGATGTACACTGTGCTTCAACGTCAGTGGTTTACACAAGGTGAATACGTGGAATTACTTGCTCAATATGGCCTGTTTTTGGCCAAAATCGCGACCGTTGTCGTCGCCATTGCGGTTATTACCGCTCTCATTGTTAACCTGACCCAGCGGAAGAAACAACGTGGGGAACTGCGGGTAACCAATCTCAGCGAGCAATACAAAGAGATGCGGGAAGAGCTGGCGGTCGCGCTGCTGGATGGTCCGCAGCAAAAGGTGTGGCACAAAGCGCAAAAGAAAAAGCACAAGCAGGAGGCGAAGGCGGCCAGGGCGCGGGCTAAGCTTGGGGCTAGCGAACCAAACAGCAAACCGCGCGCCTGGGTGCTGGATTTCAAAGGCAGTATGGACGCCCACGAAGTCGCCAGCCTGCGCGAAGAGATCACCGCGGTTCTGGCGGCCGTAAAACCGCGCGACCAGGTGATCCTCCGTCTGGAAAGCCCCGGCGGGGTGGTTCACGGCTATGGCCTGGCGGCGTCTCAGCTGCAGCGTCTGCGCGATAAGCAAATACCCTTAACCGTGGCGGTTGATAAAGTCGCGGCCAGCGGCGGTTACATGATGGCCTGCGTGGCGAACAAAATTGTGGCTGCGCCGTTCGCCATCCTGGGATCTATCGGTGTGGTTGCGCAGATCCCTAACCTGCATCGCTTCCTGAAGAACAAAGATATCGATATCGAACTGCATACCGCCGGTCAGTACAAACGTACCTTGACGATGCTGGGTGAGAATACTGACGAAGGTCGACGCAAGTTCCGCGAAGATCTGAATGAGACCCATCAGTTGTTCAAAGATTTTGTCCATGAGATGCGGCCATCGCTGGATATTGAGACCGTCGCCACCGGTGAACACTGGTACGGCGTTCAGGCGCTGGAGAAAGGGCTGGTAGACGTCGTGGAAACCAGCGATGAACTGCTTCTGGGGCTGATCGACAATCACGACGTGATCGGCGTTCGTTACCAGCAGCGCAAAAAAATGCTCGACCGTTTTACCGGCAGCGCCGCCGAAAGCGCCGACCGTTTGCTGCTACGCTGGTGGCAGCGAGGGGAAAAGCCGCTGATGTAATCAGTGAATGTGAACAAAGCAACGCGAGGCAACTGCCTCGCGTTGGCGTTTTATGCCCGCTCAATACAGAGAAGAGGGCTTAATCGGCCAGGTGGTATTTCTCTGACAGCGCATGGGCGAGGTATTTGAACATATTGAATACCGCCGTGCTCTTCGCCGTTGGCAAGCCTTGCTCATCAAGATAAAACTCGCCGCTGAATACCAGCACGCCGTTACGCTGAACGACGTCGGTCGCTTCAATCCCGGCTAGCGTATCTTCATGCTCGCGGATGAGTTTGTTGGCTATTTCAAGCAGCGACTGGCGATCGATGGGTTGGGTTGTACCTTGCATAAGTGACTCCTGTGATTCTTCGCCCGGTAGTTTACGCCGCGCGGCGAGATGGGGCAAATTTTCCATTCAGAGTACAGGGTTAATGGCAAAGCTCTAAGAAACATGACTTTACTGGCAGGATTTGCTTTTGCATGCTAATAAAGTTGCGTAACGAATTTTATCAGGTACAGTGTGACGCTTTCGGCGATCTGGCAACAGATTTGCTTGACATTCGGCCAAAAATTCTTCGTGCTATGTCACCTGACGAGAAAAAGTCAGTAAACTCAGCTATCTGGTTTTATGGATGTGGAACTGGACGTGCAAAGGGTTGATATCCATCGACGGCGTCGCAACATTTGACGTACGTCGTCAGTGGATGGTGAATCAAAATGTGCGATGTATTCCTGGATGAATCAAATTAGGTAAAGGTGAATATGGGTAAAGCTCTCGTTATCGTTGAGTCCCCGGCAAAAGCCAAAACGATCAATAAGTATCTGGGTAATGACTACGTGGTGAAATCCAGCGTGGGTCATATCCGTGATTTGCCGACCAGTGGCTCAGCTTCCAAAAAGAGCGCCGACTCTACCTCCACCAAAGGGGCTAAAAAGCCTAAAAAGGATGAACGTAGCGCTCTGGTCAATCGTATGGGCGTAGACCCATGGCATGACTGGGATGCTCAGTATGAAGTACTTCCGGGTAAAGAAAAGGTAGTTTCAGAACTCAAACAGTTGGCGGAAAAAGCCGACCACATCTATCTCGCAACTGACCTTGACCGCGAAGGGGAGGCCATTGCATGGCACCTGCGGGAAGTGATCGGTGGAGATGACAAACGCTATAGCCGCGTGGTGTTCAACGAAATCACCAAAAATGCGATCCGTCAGGCTTTTGAGAAGCCGGGCGAGCTGAATATCGATCGTGTTAATGCCCAGCAGGCGCGCCGTTTTATGGACCGCGTCGTGGGCTATATGGTTTCTCCGCTGCTGTGGAAAAAAATTGCCCGCGGTCTGTCCGCAGGCCGCGTCCAGTCGGTTGCCGTACGTCTGGTCGTGGAGCGTGAACGCGAAATTAAAGCGTTCGTGCCGGAAGAGTTCTGGGAAATCGACGCCAGCACCACCACTCCGGGCGGTGATGTTCTACCGCTGCAGGTGACGCATAAGCACGACAAGCCGTTCCGTCCGGTGAACCGCGATGAAACGATGGCTGCCGTTGCGCTGCTGGAGAAAGCCAGCTACAGCGTGCTGGAGCGCGAAGACAAACCGACCAGCAGCAAGCCCGGCGCGCCGTTTATTACCTCGACCTTGCAGCAGGCAGCCAGCACCCGCCTGGGCTTCGGCGTGAAGAAAACCATGATGATGGCGCAGCGTCTCTATGAAGCTGGCTACATCACCTACATGCGTACCGATTCAACGAACCTGAGTCAGGATGCGCTGAGCATGGTTCGCGGCTATATCGACGATAACTTTGGCAAAAAATATCTGCCAGAGAGCGCCAATCAGTACACCAGCAAAGAAAACTCACAGGAAGCGCACGAAGCGATTCGTCCTTCTGACGTCAACGTGATGGCTGAAGACCTGAAAGGGATGGAAGCCGACGCGCTGAAACTGTATCAGCTGATCTGGCGCCAGTTTGTCGCCTGTCAGATGACGCCGGCGCAGTACGACTCCACCACGCTGACCGTGAAAGCCGGCGACTTTAAACTCAAAGCGCGCGGTCGTACCCTGCGTTTTGACGGCTGGACCAAAGTGATGCCGGCGCTGCGTAAAGGCGATGAAGATCGGACGCTACCGGTCGTCAATCAAGGCGAGAGCCTGAGCCTGGTCGAACTGATTCCGGCACAGCACTTTACCAAGCCGCCTGCGCGCTTTAGCGAAGCCTCGCTGGTTAAAGAGCTGGAAAAACGCGGGATTGGCCGTCCGTCTACCTATGCGTCGATCATTTCGACCATTCAGGATCGCGGCTACGTGCGGGTGGAAAACCGTCGCTTCTATGCCGAGAAAATGGGTGAGATTGTCACCGATCGTCTGGAAGAGAATTTCCGCGACCTGATGAACTACGATTTTACCGCGCAAATGGAAGATCGCCTCGATCAGGTGGCGAATCATCAGGCCGAATGGCGTCAGGTGCTGAATCACTTCTTCGGTGACTTCACCACCCAGCTGGAAACGGCGGAGAAGGATCCGCAAGAGGGCGGCATGCAGCCGAACCCGATGGTGCTGACCAGCATCGACTGTCCGACCTGCGGGCGTAAGATGGGGATTCGCACGGCCAGCACCGGGGTGTTCCTCGGTTGTTCCGGCTATGCGCTGCCGCCGAAAGAACGCTGCAAGACCACCATTAACCTGGTGCCGGAAAACGAAGTGCTCAACGTGCTGGAAGGCGACGATGCCGAAACCAACGCGCTGCGCGCCAAGCGTCGCTGCCAGAAGTGCGGCACGGCGATGGACAGCTACCTGATCGATCCTAAGCGCAAGCTGCACGTCTGTGGTAACAACCCGACCTGCGATGGCTATGAGATTGAAGAGGGCGAGTTCCGCATCAAGGGTTATGACGGCCCGATCGTTGAGTGTGAAAAATGTGGTTCTGAAATGCACCTGAAAATGGGACGTTTTGGTAAGTACATGGCTTGCACCAACGACGAATGTAAGAATACGCGTAAAATTCTGCGTAACGGCGAAGTCGCTCCGCCGAAGGAAGATCCGGTTCCGTTACCGGAGCTGCCGTGTGAGAAGTCGGACGCCTGGTTTGTTCTGCGGGATGGGGCGGCCGGTGTTTTCCTCGCGGCAAACACCTTCCCGAAATCGCGTGAAACTCGTGCGCCGCTGGTGGAAGAACTGTATCGCTTCCGCGATCGTCTGCCGGAGAAACTGCGTTATCTGGCCGACGCGCCGCAGCAGGATCCTGACGGTAATAAAACGCTGGTGCGTTTTAGCCGTAAAAGCAAGCAGCAGTACGTGGCGTCAGAAAAAGAGGGTAAAGCGACCGGTTGGTCAGCCTTCTATATTGACGGTAAATGGACTGAAGCCAGCAAGTAAGCAGTACTCTCCTGAAGGGCCGCGATGCGGCCCTTTTTGTCACTGATTTTCCTGCCTTATTCGCCATTCCTGTACGCCGGACGATAGCCTTATAACCAGCTTATTATTTTTCGTTAGTGTCTATACACTGTAGATATAAATGATATAGTGGTTATAGCTAATCTCTTTTTTATTATTAAATCGTCTTATACATCATCGTGTTCAGGATGCTTTGTGGCGCCATAGCGGCGAGTCGCAGGGACGGCAAACGTGCAGCTTGCCGACAGGCGGCCTGAACGTAAAATGTATGAACGAATTCATTTTACGCGTTAACGGATATCAGCCATGAAACTACAGCAGCTCCGCTACATCGTTGAGGTTGTTAACCATAATCTGAATGTCTCCTCGACTGCCGAAGGTCTGTATACCTCACAGCCCGGTATCAGCAAGCAGGTACGCATGCTGGAAGATGAGCTCGGTATTCAGATTTTCGCCCGTAGCGGCAAACATTTAACTCAGGTGACGCCGGCCGGTCAGGAGATCATCCGCATCGCCCGCGAAGTCCTGTCGAAGGTTGATGCGATTAAATCGGTCGCAGGCGAACATACCTGGCCTGACAAAGGCTCGCTGTATGTGGCTACCACCCATACTCAGGCCCGCTATGCGTTACCTGGGGTGATAAAAGGCTTTATTGAGCGCTATCCGCGCGTCTCCTTGCATATGCATCAGGGCTCGCCGACACAAATTGCGGAAGCGGTGTCAAAGGGGAACGCGGATTTCGCCATCGCGACCGAAGCACTGCATCTCTATGATGATCTGGTCATGCTGCCATGCTATCACTGGAATCGTTCGATTGTGGTGACGCCTGAACATCCGCTGGCCTCCCGTGGGTCGGTGACGATTGAAGAGCTGGCCCAGTACCCGCTGGTCACCTACACCTTCGGCTTTACCGGCCGTTCTGAGCTGGATACCGCCTTTAACCGTGCCGGGCTGACGCCACGTATCGTTTTCACCGCCACCGATGCTGACGTTATCAAAACCTATGTCCGTCTTGGCCTTGGGGTCGGGGTGATTGCCAGCATGGCGGTGGATCCGGTCTCCGATCCTGACCTGGTTAAGCTTGATGCTAACGGTATTTTCAGCCACAGCACCACGAAAATAGGTTTCCGCCGCAGCACCTTCCTTCGTAGCTATATGTATGATTTTATTCAACGTTTTGCGCCGCATTTGACGCGAGATGTGGTGGATACTGCGGTGGCCTTGCGCTCGAATGAAGATATTGAGGCAATGTTTAAAGATATTAAACTACCGGAAAAATAGCCCTGTAAATGATAATGGCATCCTTACGGGGATGCCAGAGCCTATTATGGCCTATAATCGGGCCTCTAAACCTCGTATAAATCACAATTTTCGTTAACTCCTCGTACCACATTTTCAAATATACCCGCCGCGATCAAATTAATGATTAAAGATCTCCATTTCTAAGAAAATTAGCTGGATTAATCTTAATCCCATAATTAATATTTAATCGTACCTGATAATTTTAGCGATTGGTGGTGATGAAATGATAAGTGATATCGATTATATGAAGTTTGCGATGTCACAGGAAAGTGACAAAACGGAGATCGATCCTGTGTTGAGAAGTCGGGCCTGGAGCGCTGTTATCCTTGGGCTCGCGATGTTCTGGAGTATTGTTGCGTTGGTCATTTGTAACGTCTGGATCATTAGCTGAACGTTTTTTTCTGAGTCTGAATATATTTCATTTTTATGACAGTCAAAATACGAGGTATTATTTAAGTTAATAAACTAATGGCAGCAAGGAGGATATATTTCGCCACAATGGTTTTTAATCCCTGATCCATACTGTTGAACTAATCGTCAATAACCCGGCGATTAGTTCTTTTTCGTTCCTGCGTATTAATCAACTCCCTCTCTTACCATCGTTTCATCAATTGTATTCAACATTTTCCCGCGATGTTATTCAGGTTTTCTGTCCTTATCGCTTTTCAATTCGTTCCCGCCGATTTTAGCAATTCGGGTTGTTATCAAAGTGTTATGCCCGGTATGTGTTATCTTTAATATTAACCCTGAGGAGGATCAGGGCATGCCATCCCTGTGATAAAGGAGGAGCTATGTCGTCAACCCTACGAGCAGCCAGTAAGGATACGCTACAGGTCAAAGATAAAACCTACCACTACTACAGCTTACCGCTGGCCGCTAAAGAACTGGGCGATCTGACCCGTCTGCCCAAATCGCTTAAAGTCCTGCTGGAGAATCTGCTGCGCTGGCAGGACGGTGACTCGGTCACCGCCGAAGATATTCACGCGCTGGCAGGCTGGCTTGAACATGCCCATGCTGACCGGGAAATCGCCTATCGTCCGGCGCGCGTGCTGATGCAGGATTTTACCGGCGTACCCGCGGTGGTGGATCTCGCGGCAATGCGTGAAGCGGTCAAACGCCTGGGAGGCGATACGGCGAAGGTCAACCCGCTGTCGCCGGTGGACCTGGTTATCGACCACTCGGTCACCGTCGATCGCTTCGGCAATGACGATGCGTTCGAGGAAAACGTGCGTCTTGAGATGGAGCGTAACCACGAGCGCTACGTTTTCCTGCGCTGGGGACAGCAGGCGTTCAGCCGCTTCAGCGTCGTGCCGCCGGGCACCGGTATTTGCCATCAGGTTAACCTGGAGTACCTTGGCAAAGCGGTCTGGAGTGAGGAGCAAAACGGCGAATGGGTGGCCTGGCCTGATACGCTGGTCGGTACCGATTCGCATACCACGATGATCAACGGCCTGGGCGTGCTGGGCTGGGGCGTCGGCGGTATTGAAGCGGAAGCCGCGATGCTGGGCCAGCCGGTCTCAATGCTGATCCCGGATGTGGTGGGCTTTAAACTGAGCGGTAAACTGCGCGAGGGCATTACCGCCACCGACCTCGTGCTCACCGTGACTCAGATGCTGCGTCAGCACGGCGTGGTGGGTAAGTTTGTTGAGTTTTACGGCGATGGTCTGGATTCGCTGCCGCTGGCCGACCGCGCGACCATCGCCAATATGTCCCCCGAATACGGTGCGACCTGCGGCTTCTTCCCGATTGATGCGGTAACCCTCAGCTATATGCGGCTGAGCGGCCGTAGCGATGAACAGGTGGCGCTGGTGGAAGCCTATGCTAAAGCGCAGGGCATGTGGCGTCAGACGGGCGATGAGCCGATCTTCACCAGTACGCTGGCACTGGATATGGGTACTGTCGAAGCGAGTCTGGCGGGGCCAAAACGGCCGCAGGATCGCGTGGCGCTGGGAGATGTCCCGAAAGCCTTTGCCGCCAGCAGCGAGCTGGAGGTTAATCAGACACAAAAACAGCGCCAGCCGGTCGACTATACGCTGAACGGACATCGCTATTCGCTGCCCGACGGTGCAGTGGCGATTGCCGCTATCACCTCCTGTACCAACACCTCTAACCCCAGCGTGCTAATGGCCGCTGGCCTGTTGGCCAAAAAAGCGGTTGCGCTGGGCCTGAAACCGCAGCCGTGGGTGAAAGCCTCTCTGGCGCCAGGATCGAAAGTGGTGTCGGATTATCTGGCCCACGCCGGGCTGACGCCGTATCTCGACGAGCTGGGTTTCAACCTGGTCGGCTATGGGTGTACTACCTGTATCGGTAACTCCGGGCCGCTGCCAGAACCGATCGAAGAGGCTATCAAAAAAGGGGATTTAACCGTCGGCGCGGTGTTGTCCGGTAACCGTAACTTCGAAGGGCGTATTCATCCGCTGGTGAAAACCAACTGGCTGGCATCGCCGCCGCTGGTCGTGGCCTACGCCCTGGCCGGGAACATGAATGTCAATCTGACCCGCGATCCGCTTGGCACCGGTAAAAATGGTCAGCCGGTCTATCTGAAGGATATCTGGCCGAGCGGCCTTGAGATCGCCCAGGCGGTTGAGCAGGTCACGACCGATATGTTCCACAAAGAGTACGCGGAGGTATTTGAAGGAACGCCGGAGTGGAAAGCCATTCACGTCGATCGCTCCGATACTTACGACTGGCAGGAGGATTCAACCTATATCCGTCTGTCGCCATTCTTTGACCAGATGGGGGTTCAGCCTGAGCCGGTAGAGGACATTCACGGCGCGCGTATTCTGGCGATGCTCGGCGACTCGGTCACCACGGACCACATCTCTCCGGCCGGGAGTATCAAGCAGGACAGCCCGGCCGGGCGCTATTTACAGCAACATGGCGTCGCGCGCGCTGACTTTAACTCCTACGGTTCCCGCCGCGGCAACCACGAGGTGATGATGCGCGGGACCTTCGCCAACATCCGTATTCGCAACGAAATGGTGCCGGGCGTGGAAGGAGGGATGACCCGACATCTGCCGGACAGCGAACCGATTGCGATTTATGACGCGGCGATGCGTTATAAAAATGAGGGGATCCCGCTGGCGGTGGTGGCCGGGAAAGAGTACGGTTCCGGTTCCAGCCGCGACTGGGCGGCGAAAGGCCCGCGGTTGTTGGGCGTGCGGGTGGTTATCGCTGAATCATTTGAGCGTATTCACCGTTCCAACCTGATAGGGATGGGGATCCTGCCGCTGGAGTTCCCGCAGGGCGTCACGCGTAAAACGCTGGGGCTGAACGGGGAGGAGCGGATAGATATCAGCAACCTGCAGGCCTTGCAGCCAGGCGCGACGGTGCCGGTGACCCTGACGCGGGCGGACGGTAGGCAGGAGACGATCGACTGCCGTTGCCGCATCGATACCGCCACCGAACTGACCTACTATCAGAATGACGGCATTCTGCATTATGTGATCCGCAACATGCTGTAAAAAAAAGGGCCAGCAAGCGCTGGCCCTGTCTTTTTCTGCCGACTTATTTATTCAACAGATGCCCCATTTTGGCGGCCTTGGTGTCCAGATAGTGGGCATTTTTCGGGTTGCGCCCGACAATCAGCGGCACGCGTTCAACGATATTAATCCCGGCTTCGCTGAGAATTTCCACTTTTTTCGGGTTGTTGGTCAGCAAACGCACCTGGTCGACGTGGAGCAGTTTGAACATATCCGCGCACAGCGTAAAGTCGCGCTCATCCGCCGCAAAACCCAGCTGATGGTTGGCTTCCACGGTGTCATAGCCCTGATCCTGCAACGCATAGGCGCGAATTTTATTCAGCAGACCAATGTTGCGGCCTTCCTGACGGTGGTACAGCAGGATACCGCGCCCCTCTTCGGCAATATGCGACAGCGCCGCTTCGAGCTGAAAACCACAATCACAACGCAGACTAAAAAGGGCGTCACCCGTTAAGCACTCAGAATGTACGCGAGCAAGGACCGGGGACTGGCCCGAAATATCGCCGAAGACCAGCGCGACATGATCCTGCCCGGTTGCCAGTTCTTCAAATCCCACCATCAGGAAATCGCCCCAGGGGGTTGGCAGTTTGGCTTCTGCCACACGTTTAAGCTGCATGTGATTCTCCAGATTCTGTCAGCACCTGAATGTGCTTTCTGTTTGGCGCTATTTTGCCACAATGGCGCGACGTTCTCCTAATTACGCACGGCTGCCTGCGCGTAAAGCGCACAAACGTACCACTTTCCGTTATGATAGTCGGAAGAAGAGATAAGGAGAGATAAGGAGAGAAGATGCTGTCGATTGCCAGACGAACCGCCCTCGGTGCGGCATTGCTTATGATTATGCCCGGCGTGGTGTGGGTATCCGGTTGGAAGTGGCAGCCAGACCTTCCGCAAGCGTGGTTAAAACTGCTCTACTGGGTGACAGAGAGCGTGACTCAGCCGTGGGGCATCATCACCCATACGGTTTTATGCGGCTGGTTCCTGTGGTGTCTGCGTTTTCGTCTGCGCGCCGCGGTGATGCTGTTTGTGATTCTGGGGGCGGCTATCCTGCTGGGGCAGGGCATAAAATCCTGGATAAAAGAGCAGGTTCAGGAGCCGCGTCCTTTTGTGGTTTGGCTGGAAAAGACGCAGCAGGTGCCGGTTGAGCAATTCTACGCGTTAAAACGCAAAGAACGCGCTAAACTGGTGCATGAGCAGCTGGCGCAAGAGCAGGATATTCCTCGATTCCTGCGCAAGCACTGGCAGAAAGAGACCGGTTTTGCTTTTCCGTCCGGGCACACGATGTTTGCGGCCAGTTGGGCCTTGTTGGGCGTCGGACTGCTGTGGCCGCGGCGACGCTGGTTGACCATCGCCGCGCTGCTGACGTGGGCGACGGCCGTAATGGGCAGCCGCCTGGCGCTGGGCATGCACTGGCCGCAAGATTTGCTGGTCGCTACCTTTATCTCGTGGCTGCTGGTAACCCTGGCCACCTGGATAACCCTGCGGCTGTGCGGCCCGCTTACGCCGCCGGGAGAAGAGGCGCAGGAGATTAAGACGCGGACGATAAATCAGGGGTAACGTTGATTTCCGCGCCGGACGGACGCATATCCAGACAGGGTGCCATGCTTTTCCATTTCACCGCTGCGGCGAAAATGATACTTTATAGGGCTGAACGCGGGATTTTTTCGCTCAACCCACAAAACGGGAAGTAGTGTGAAATATTTACTGATTTTCTTACTGGTATTAGCCATCTTCGTCATCTCCGTGACCTTAGGCGCACAGAATGATCAACTGGTCACGTTCAACTATTTGCTCGCGCAGGGTGAATTCCGTATTTCGACGTTGCTGGCAGTGCTCTTTGCCGCAGGGTTTGCAATTGGCTGGTTGATTTGCGGCCTTTTCTGGCTGCGGGTTCGCGTTTCTCTGGTTCGCGCTGAACGTAAAATCAAGCGCCTTGAACATCAGATTGCGCCAGCCAACGCCGCGCCAGCCGACGCAGGTGTTCCTGCGGTGAAGGAATAATCATTTATGCTGGAGTTGTTATTTCTGCTTTTGCCCGTTGCCGCTGCTTACGGATGGTATATGGGGCGCAGAAGTGCACAACAGTCCAGACAGGACGACGCTAGCCGCCTGTCGCGTGACTACGTGACCGGGGTGAACTTTCTGCTGAGCAACCAGCAGGATAAAGCGGTGGATCTGTTCCTCGACATGCTGAAAGAGGACACCGGTACCGTTGAGGCCCACCTGACGCTGGGTAACCTGTTCCGCTCGCGCGGTGAGGTTGACCGGGCTATCCGTATTCACCAGAGCCTGATGGAGAGCGCCTCGCTGACCTACGATCAGCGGCTGCTGGCCGTTCAGCAACTGGGGCGCGACTATATGGCCGCCGGTCTCTACGATCGCGCGGAAGATATGTTCAAGCAACTGGTGGATGAAACCGATTTTCGCCTCAGCGCGCTGCAGCAGCTGCTGCAAATCTATCAGGCCACCAGCGACTGGCAGTCGGCCATTGATGTTGCCGAGCGTTTAGTGAAGCTGGGTAAAGAAAAACACCGGGGCGACATTGCCAACTTCTGGTGCGAGCTTGCGCTGCAGCAGATGGCGAACAGCGATATGGATAAAGCAATGTCGCTGCTGAAAAAAGGGGCTGCGGCTGACCGCAACAGCGCCCGCGTGTCGATTATGATCGGCCGGGTATGGATGGAGAAGGGCGACTACGCGAAAGCGGTAGAGAGCCTGGAGCGGGTCATCAATCAGGATAAAGAGCTGGTGGGCGAAACGCTTGACATGCTGCAGACCTGCTATCAGCAGCTGGGCAAACTTGATGAATGGGAACTCTTCCTGCGCCGCTGCGTCGATGAAAACGCCGGAGCGACCGCGGAGCTGATGCTGGCGCAAATTCTCGAACAGCGCGAAGGCGTGGAGGCGGCCCAAAGCTATGTTACCCGCCAGCTGGAGCGTCATCCGACGATGCGGGTGTTCCATAAGCTGATGGACTACCACCTTAATGAAGCCGAAGAGGGGCGCGCGAAGGAGAGCCTCGGCGTTCTGCGCAATATGGTGGGGGAGCAGGTTCGCAGTAAACCGCGCTACCGCTGTCAAAAGTGCGGTTTTACCGCTCACACTCTGTACTGGCACTGTCCGTCGTGCCGATCGTGGTCAACGATTAAACCCATTCGCGGCCTCGACGGGCAATAGTTTTTAAAAAAAGCGCAATTTAGTTACAACATACTTATGGGTTTTTATCATCCGCTGCCTTTGACACCATCGCTGCCATCGTCCGCCAGGCGGCGAAAAGCAGCCTGTCAATTTCCCTCCATCGCAGGTAGAATGCTGCCCGTTTACCTTTTTTGCGCCAAACGGCGCCCATCAACAATTAAGGTCTGGTCATGACGTCTACTGCTTCATCTTCGCCTCGCGTTGTCACATCCTCTCCCGTTGTTGTTGCGCTCGATTATGACAACCGCGACAAAGCGCTGGCCTTTGTTGACCGTATTGATCCACGCGACTGCCGCCTGAAGGTAGGCAAGGAGATGTTTACGCTGCTGGGGCCACAGTTTGTTCGCGACTTGCATCAGCGCGGTTTTGAGGTCTTCCTCGACCTGAAATTTCATGATATCCCGAATACCACTGCGCGCGCGGTAGCCGCGGCGGCAGAGCTGGGTGTCTGGATGGTCAATGTTCATGCCTCTGGCGGTGCGCGAATGATGACCGCGGCACGTGAAGCGTTGCTGCCGTTTGGCAAGGACGCGCCGCTGCTGATTGCCGTGACCGTCCTGACCAGCATGGAAGCCAGCGATCTCCAGGATCTTGGCATCACGCTTTCTCCCGCCGATCATGCGGCAAAACTGGCGGCGTTAACCCAGCGCTGCGGCCTCGACGGCGTGGTCTGTTCTGCGCAGGAAGCGGCCCGCTTCAAGCACGAACTGGGGCAGGACTTTAAGCTGGTGACGCCGGGTATTCGCCCGCAGGGTAGCGATGCCGGAGACCAGCGCCGTATCATGACGCCGGAACAGGCGCAGGCAGCCGGCGTAGACTATATGGTGATTGGTCGTCCGGTGACTCAGTCGGCGGATCCGGCAGCGACCTTACGCAGCATCAATGCGTCACTGACTCAGGGGGTATAATGACCGATTCCAATAGCCGTCTGGTCTATTCGACGGAAAGCGGCCGTATCGATGAACCGAAGGCGGTCGTTGAGCGCCCTAAAGGCGATGGCGTGGTACGTATCCAGCGTCAGACCAGCGGCCGCAAGGGCAAGGGCGTATGCCTGATCGTCGGTATTGACCTGGATGATGATGCGCTGGCAAAACTGGCCGCCGAGCTGAAAAAGAAGTGCGGCTGCGGCGGGTCGGTGAAAGATGGCGTGATTGAAATTCAGGGCGATAAGCGCGATTTGCTTAAATCACTGCTGGAAGCCAAAGGCATGAAAGTTAAGCTGGCAGGCGGGTAATCAATAACAAGGCCACGGTAAATACCGTGGCCTTGATTTTTAGCAGGTGCGTGAGTCTGTAAGTCTACTGATGCGGATTATTTTTATCGTTGATCCAGTTGAGACCTTATTTACCAACCTGGTGACCGATAATCCCGCCAACTGCCGCGCCGCCCAGGGTACCGAGCGTGCTGCCATCGGTTAAGACTGCGCCGCCGAGTGCGCCTGCGCCTGCGCCGATGGCGGTATTACGATCGCGTTTGGACCAGTGGGAACATGCGCTCAGAGACATTGCTACGGTAACGGCCAGAACAGCGGCAGCCATTTTTTTGCTCATTGAAGTCATCATAATTTTCTCCTGAATAATCAATTCATGGATACAACTTCCTTTAAAGCATAGCGTGATGCCAGGTTTTAAGGGCTATTCCATGAAACTTAAGTTGCGCAGGCGGTACTTTAATCACGCAGGTGATAGTCACTTCCTGTTATATCGCTAACATTAATTCTACTTTTTTTTAATTTTGCCGGCAGGTAAAAACTCTTAATTGCGGGCTCGGAATACTCTCAGACAGGGATTCATGCGGCCTGCGCCCACGACGGTGGGCGGCGGAGAAAGAAAAAATGCCGGGCGAAAAAGCAAGTCGGGGCGAATTCAGGAACAACTAACAATATCGACGGTGAGTCCGCTTTCCGTCAGCTGCTGACGTGCGTCATCGTGCAGACCGCTGTCGGTAATAATGCGGCTAAACCGCGCCACCGGACCGAGCGGATAAGGGTGCACGACGCTGAACTTCGAACTGTCGCTCAGGACAATCGCCTCACAGCCTTTTTCAAGGACGGCATTGACCACATCCGCGCGCATCATATCCTTGCCGGTAAAACCGGTTTCCGGCTGCCAGCCATCGATGCCAATAAACGCTTTGCTGAAGTGCACCTGCTGAATAAACTGCCGCGTGAGCGGACCGACCATACTTTCGCTGCGCTTCTGGTAGATCCCGCCGAGCAGAATGACCTCTGCGGGCGTCTCTTTAAGCAGATGCGCAATATAGCTGCTGACGGTGATGATGGTAATGTCGCCGCGTTCGGCAAGCGTGCGGGCGAGCAGGGCGTTGCAACTGCCGTTTTCGATAAATACCGTCTCACCCGCATTGACCAGCTCTGCGGCGCGCGTAGCCAGTTCACGTTTGATCGAGAAATGAGTCATCATCCGGGTTTCGACATCTTCGCTATCCAGCGGGACGGCGAAACCATGGGTCCGGCGCAGATAGCTCTGTTTTTCCAGTAAATTCAAATCCTGTCGAATCGTGACTTCAGAGACACCGGTCATTTTCGCGAGATCGGCCACGCTCATGCGGCCTTTATCGATGACCATTTGCAAAATACTTTGTTGTCGGGCGTTCATAGCAACATCACAGTTAGGGGGCAATTTTGGCTGCAATCGACTTCATTGAGCGATTGTGGCGATGTGGGCGATCAGATTTCCCAGGGTGCTTTCGGTTGGCCGGGTTTCGCTTCCGGCTCGTCGTCAGCAAGCGCCTGGAGTTCCGCTTTGAGGATCTCCAGATTATGAATTGCAGAGTGATAATCTCCGGCAACCAGAATATCCAGCACGGTATCGATACGTTGGGCGAGCAGGCGGGCATTCAGATCAGACATAGCATTATCCTGGTTACAAAAACGAATGAAATCAATGATGCAAAAAACAGATGAAAAAGAGAAGAGAAAAAAACGCACAACGTAAATCATCTGCGTTATAGCGTCAGAAAAACGAGGAAAAACGGGGCAATAGCAGACAGTGCGGAGAAAAAACAAGCGGCCCCCGATAACGGGAGCCGCTGAAGACGGCTATCAGGCGAACGGACGCGCGATGACGCTGCGGGTTTCCATACGGACTTCAGCAATCTTGACGTCGATAACGTCAGTGACTTTGTAGACGGTTTCGCCTTTGATCTGCACGGTACCGTTTTCCTGGCTACAAACCAGCTCATCACGCACGGCGTGCAGGAACGGCGCCGGGATAAAGGCGACGGCGCCGTTATCCACCAGACGCACGCGCATCCCGCCGCGGCTGATATCGATGATTTCCGCGGCGAAGCGTGTATCGGTACCTGCCTGCGGGCTCAGATAGCGGGCGTACAGCCAGTCACCCACATCGCGTTCGGCCATGCGGTTCAGGCGGCGGCGCTCGGCCATCTGTACGGCAATTTCATCTTGTGGACGCGTTGCCGTTTCACCTTTAATGATCGCTTTCAGCAGACGATGGTTAATCATGTCGCCATATTTACGAATTGGTGAGGTCCAGGTGGCGTAGGCTTCAAGGCCAAGGCCGAAATGCGGACCCGGTTCGGTGCTGATTTCCGCGTAGGACTGGAAGCGACGAATGCGGCTGTCGAGGAAACCCGACGGCTGGGCATCAAGCTCGCGACGCAGTTTGCAGAAACCCTCGAGCGTCAGCACTTCAACCGGATCAACGTGGACGTCGTGGGTCTTCAGCAACGTTGCCAGCTGTTCGGTGTTGGCCGGGTCAAAGCCGGTGTGCACGTTATAAACACCAAAGCCCAGCTGGTCGCGCAGAACACGGGCGGCGCAGATGTTTGCCGCAATCATTGACTCTTCGACAATGCGGTTCGCGATGCGGCGCGGTTCGGCAACGATATCCAGCACCTCGCCTTTCTCGCCCAGTACGAAACGGTAGTCCGGACGGTCCTTAAACACCAGCGCATGGGTTTTACGCCATTCGCCGCGGCGCAGGCAGACATCCTGCAGCAGTTTAATCTGCTGAGCGATAGACTCGCTCTCAGGCTGCCAGCTGCCGGTATTTTCCAGCCAGTCAGAGACGTTGTCGTAGGCCAGTTTGGCTTTTGACTCAATGGTCGCCGCGAAGAATTCGATATCGTCTTCAATCGTGCCGTCAGTCGTCAGGATCATGCGGCAGGCGAGGACCGGACGCACTTCGTTAGCGCGCAGAGAGCACAGGTCGTCAGACAGCTCGCGCGGCAACATCGGGATATTAAAGCCCGGCAGATAGTTGGTGAAGGCGCGAATTTTTGCCGCTTTGTCCAGTTTGCTGCCTTCGGCAATCCAGGCGGTCGGATCGGCGATAGCAACGGTCAAATGCAGCTTGCCGTCGGCG
This sequence comes from Raoultella sp. T31, assembly GCF_002806725.1. Taxonomy (NCBI): domain Bacteria; kingdom Pseudomonadati; phylum Pseudomonadota; class Gammaproteobacteria; order Enterobacterales; family Enterobacteriaceae; genus Klebsiella; species Raoultella sp. T31. The sequence continues at coordinate 83,874 of NZ_PIBO01000010.1, read as the reverse complement.
GCGGCTTCGACATACAGCGCATCGTCCATATCTTCGGTGCTGGCGCTGTCGATGGTGACGAAGTCCTGCGCCGTTAAGTCACGACGTTCCAGACCCTCATCCAGCATCTCGGTCGCTACGCCGTCCGGGGCTTTTTTTTCCAGATTGTGGCGAGCCAGCGTGACCCACCACGGAACGAAGTGATCGTCGCTGAAGGTAATAAACTGGGTTAATTCGGCATAAAAGCCGCGGTCGCCTTTCAGCGGATGACGGCGCATTTCAGCAACGGCCCAGTCACCCTCTTTAAAATCATGGTTCACGCTACGATCGGCGCGGCAGGGGATGGCGTCTTTCAGCAGCGGATGATCGGGAACGATCGACAGTCGGTCATCTTTCTTATGCACTTTACCGACGAAACGGGTCAGGAAAGGTTCAATCAACTCTTCCGGCTCGGCGCTTTCACGTTCTTTTTCGGTGTGGATCACGGCGCTGATACGGTCGCCATGCATCACTTTTTTCATTTGCGGCGGCGGAATAAAGTAGCTTTTTTGCGCATCCACTTCGAGGAAGCCAAAACCTTTTTCCGTCCCCTTAACGACCCCTTCAACACGAGGAGTCTGGGAATGCAGTTGCTGTTTAAGCTGCGCTAGCAGCGGGTTGTCCTGAAACATAGTTAGGTATTTTCGTGGCTAAAAGAGCGGCTGACATTTTTACGCGATAATGCCTGTGGCAGCAAGCGATGTTTGGCATTTTACGTCTGTTGACGAACGATTCCGAGGGCGATTTTCAGACGATTTATCCAGCCACACGCTCCGCTCCACGCCAGAATGTCGATGATCTGCGCATGGGAAAGCCCATGTTCAGCGAGGGGCGTTAATTGCGCCGCGCTAAAACGGTCGGGCGCCCGGGTTAAAAGCTGTACCGCCTGCAAGATGCTGCGCTCAGCGGGATGGTTTTGTACCCAGGACTCAAGTGCGCGATCGTCGTTGCGTAGCGCATCAACAAGCTGCGGGGAAACCGTTCCGCTTTCGGCCCAGGCGTTAAAGCAGCTGGCGCTACCGTTGATGCGCGCGGTCATCAGCGCCACCAGCGAAGAAACAGGCTGATTCACGCGCAACCGGGTGAGTAATTGATGTTGGCTGCTGAGAAGGGTTTCGTGGACGGCAAGCAGCGGCGCCAGCCCGGACAGACCTGGATGCGCTAGCCAGTCGGCCAGCAGCGCCTGGCGTTCGTCACTGGCATAGCGGAGGTCGGTATCGTTGATGTCGGGCGCCCAGGTCAGTTGACCGATCGTAAAATCGTCGGACGGCGCATCTTCCTGCTGCGGCATTCCTGGCATCCAGCGCACCGGGAAGCCGAGACCAGCGTGGAACGCGGCAATTACGCGCGCCTGGAAGCCGACAAAACCGACAATCTGATTAATGAGAATCATATCGCGACTGGTTAATCCGACCTCATCCAGTTGGCTGCGGGAAAGGGTGTTAATGACCGATGGCGAACCGGCCAACTGGCGGGCGTACTGGGTCATTTGCGCCAGCCGGCGGTTGCTCTCGCGTGAAGAGTCTGGTCCCGGCAGCGGCGCCAGTCGGGCGGCATAATGGTTACACAGCCGCTGCACGCCATACACCTGAGCGACGGTCAGCGCGGTGCTCAGCCGGTCATAGGCGCTAACGGTTTGTAAACGATTGACGACGACCGAGGCGGGAAAGAGCGCGTCGGCCAGACATCGCGCTGGCATCAGCCAGCCCGCATGCGCGCGAAGCCACTCTTCCGGTAACGTCAGATCGAGTAAAAAGCGATCTTCGACATGGGCGGCTTCAGGGACGAGCGGCAGCACATCCACCGGGCAGATTGTTGACTGGGTTTCATGATACCAGTGGTTTTTGCCATAAACGCGGCGTTGCTCCATGGGCGTTCCTTGATCGGTAGGTGGCGGGCCGCACTTCCGTGGGCCCTGTATGCGTAACTATCCTGGCGTAACCCCGAAGCGGGAGAAAATATTGATACGTGCTAACAAATAGCTGTTTGGAATAACAAGGGGGAATGTTCGTCTCTGGAATGCAGAGAATGCAGAGAATGCAGAGAATGCAGAGAATGCAGAGAATGCAGAGAATGCAGAGAATGCAGAGAATGCAGAGAATGCAGAGAAGTGAGGAATGTGGCGAAGGCAATCCCTCCTCACCGACGTGAGGAGGGAAAAGAACTTATTTCAGTTCCAGTTCGTTCATGGCCGCGATGCTGAAACCGCCATCGACGTGAACGACTTCACCGGAGATACCGGCAGACAGGTTGGAGCACAGGAAGGCTGCGCTGTTACCCACGTCTTCGATAGTCACGGTACGACGAATCGGGGTAACCGCTTCGCAATGCGCCAGCATTTTACGGAAGTCCTTAATGCCGGACGCTGCCAGCGTACGGATTGGACCCGCAGAGATGGCATTGACGCGCACGCCTTCCGGACCCATCGCGTTCGCCATGTAGCGCACGTTCGCTTCCAGAGACGCTTTTGCCAGACCCATAACGTTGTAGTTAGGAATCGCGCGCTCTGCGCCCAGGTAGGAGAGCGTCAGCAGGGCGGAACCCGGGTTCAGCATACCGCGGCAGGCTTTCGCCATCGCCACGAAGCTGTAGGCGCTGATATCGTGAGCGATTTTGAAACCTTCGCGGGTGACCGCGTTGACATAATCGCCGTCCAGCTGGTCAGCCGGCGCAAAACCGATTGAGTGAACGAAACCATCAAATTTCGGCCAGACTTTAGTCAGTTCAGCGAACAGAGCGTCGATGCTCTCATCTTCCGCCACGTCGCACGGCAGTACGATGTTGGAACCCAGTGCCGCGGCAAATTCTTCCACACGACCTTTCAGTTTTTCGTTCTGATAGGTGAACGCCAGTTCAGCCCCTTCACGGTGCATTGCTTGCGCAATACCGTAGGCGATGGACAGTTTGCTGGCAACGCCAGTGACCAGAATGCGCTTACCGGAAAGAAAACCCATAGCTTTAATCCTTATCGTTATTGCTTATTTTTACTTTAACAATCATGGGGTTAAGGTTGTTATTTCAAAATAACTCAAATTTAGCCGGGAATTATATCCCACTGATGACCCCTTATGTCACGCTATTTTCGTGCCTTAACGCGTAATGCTGAGCGGACACCCTCCAGTATATCACCGGATATCAGGCCCGTTTGGCGCAGTTCGGTGGGGAAAAGAGCGCTAACGACGGGTTGTGCCGTCCAGCAGAAGCCAGGTATCCGCCGGGAGCAGATACCTGCTCGCTCGGCGAGGTCTGAGATCTCGACAGGGGCGGCGAATATTCCCACGTTGGCCGCGCCGCAGCAACCAGGGATACAGGGAGCTCTTAGCGGTGAAGGCTGTTGGACAGGCGTGCTGATTATTTACCGTCTTTGCGCCAGGCATCGGCGGTCAGCGCCTCGCCAAAGTGGCCGGCAATCAGGCGTCGGGTGAGGTCATGCAGAGGTGACGCCAGTACATCGGCGGTGCTGCCGCGTTCGACGACCTCGCCCTGATGCATCACCAGAACCTGATCGCTGATATGCTTCATCATTCCCAGATGCTGGGTCACATAGATATACGAAATCCCCTGTTTCTCCTGTAACTCCAGCATCAGGTTGATCAGCTGCGAACGCATCGACATATCCAGCGACGCCAGGGCTTCATCGCAGATGATCACTTTCGGACGCAGAATCAACGCGCGTGCGAGGCCCAGACGCTGTTTCTGCCCTGGAGCCAGCATATGCGGATAGTAGCTCACGTGGTCCGGCAGCAGGCCGACCATCCGCAGCGTCTCAATAATCTGCTTCTCCCGCGCCTCCGGTTCGAGATCGGTATTCAGGCGCAGCGGGAAGTCGAGGATCTGCGAAATACGCTGCCGCGGGTTGAGCGAGGTCGACGGGTCCTGAAAAATCATGCGGATACGCTGGCTGCGGAAAGAGTAGTCGCCAAACGTCAGCGGATGATCGTCAATCAGCAGCTCGCCGGATGTCGGCTCGATCATGCCCGCCAGCATTTTCGCCAGCGTTGATTTTCCCGAGCCGTTCTCACCAATAATCGCCAGCGTCTGGCGCTCGCGCAGCGTAAAACTGAGCGGTTTCACCGCTTCCACCATCTGACGACGAAACCAGCCGGTACGGTAGCGAAAGGTCTTACTCAGATTACGCACTTCGAGCAATGTTTCGACCATTTCACTCTTTCTCCATGTTTAGCGGGAAATGACAGGCGTACAGATGCGTTCTGGCTCCGGTCAGACGCGGCGTTTCAATACACTCGCGTTGCGCGTAGGGGCAGCGCGGTCCAAGACGACAGCCAATCGGCAGCTGTTCGAGCAGGGGAATGGCTCCCGGCAACGTATTCAGGCGACTTTTATGCGGGAGCGCGCTGCCAAAATCCGGGATCGCGCGGATTAACGCCTGGGTATACGGATGATGAGGCGTGGTCACCAGCTCTTCGCTGGGCGCCGTTTCTACCGTTTGTCCGCAATACATGACATTGATTTTATCCGCCCATTTGCTGAGCATCTGCATATCGTGGCTGATCAGCAAAATGGTGGTGTTATTGTTCTGGTTCAGACGGGTAAGCAGGCGGATGATTTGCGCCTGGGTCGTCGGTTCCATGGCGTTGGTCGGTTCATCGGCGATCAGCAGACGCGGCTGGTTGGCGAGGGCGATGGCAATCATCACCTTCTGGCACTCCCCGTCGGTTAATTCGTAGGGGAAGCTGCGTATGGCGTCTTTGTGATCTTTAATGCCGACGCGGTGCAGCAGTTCGATGGCCCGGCGTTTCCGCCAGCCGATACGCTGCCACCAGCGGCCTTTAAAGGTCCAGCCGGGGATATTCTGCATTAACTGCAGGCCGATACGCTCCGACGGATCGAGACAGGACTGCGGCTCCTGAAAGATCATCGACACGTTGTGGCCAATCAGCTTGCGGCGCTCGCGGCCGGAGAGACGTAAGAGATCGATATCATCGAAACGCATACGGTCGGCGGTGACCCGCCAGTTGTCTTTGGTGACGCCACAGATAGCTTTGGCTATTAAGCTCTTACCGGAGCCGGATTCGCCCACCAGACCGCGAATTTCACCTTCCGCAAGGGTCAAGCTGACGCGGTCGACGGCTTTGACCCAGCCTTCATTGGTTTTGAACTCAATGGTTAAGTTGCGAATATCAAGTAACGGCATTATTCCACCCCGGCGATAATGGCCCGGCGGATCCCGTCGCCCAGCAGGTTGACCAACAGGACGCTAATCATAATCGCCGCGCCGGGCAACATCACCGTCCATGGCGCGACGTAAATCAGTTCCAGCGCGTCGCCCAGCATCGCACCCCATTCCGGTGAAGGAAGCTGGGCGCCGAGGTCGAGAAAGCCCAGGGCAGCGATATCGAGAATCGCCATTGATAACGCGCGGGTGATCTCGGTGACCAGCCCGGAAGCGATATTCGGCAACACCGCAAACCAGAGAATATTTAATGTTGATGCGCCGTCGAGACGGGCGGCAATGACGTACTCTTTTTCCAGCTCATCATGCACCATGCTGTAGACTGAGCGCACGACACGCGGCAGCAACGCCAACCAGACGGCAAACATCGCGTGGCTCAGATGCGGCCCGGCGAAAGCCACGACAATAATGGCCAGCAGCAGTGACGGAATCGACAGCAGAGTATCGAGGATATGGTTCAACATCGCCGACAGCAGGCCATGGGTTGAACCGGCAACGACGCCGAGCACCAGCCCGAATAGCGTGGCCGCGAAGGTGACGACAAAAGCGCCGCCAACGGTCGGCGCCGCGCCGCTCAGCAGACGGCTCAGCACATCGCGCCCGAGATCGTCGGTCCCGAGGAAGAACGACACTTCACCATAGCGCGACCATGACGGCGGCAGCAGCTGGTAGCCAAGAAACTGCTGATCGATACCGTAAGGCGCAAACCAGCCGCCAAAGACGCACAGCAGCACCAGAGCCGCGCAGCCGTACAGGCCGATCATCGCGGTCGTATCGCCGTAGAATTTTCGCCAGACGGTACGCAGCGCACCGGGCGGACGCTTTTCCAGATACACGCTATCGTAGGGCATATGAATCCGTTTTAAGTTTGTTAGTCATGCTTTGTGTCTTTTTAATATTTCTGCTTTCTGAGCGGCTTTGCCGCCCGTTTTTGCTTTAAATCTGTTTCGCCCGGACAACCCTGAAGGTTCTCAATCTGCAGAAAATGCATACGCTCATGCGTCTATGGTCTGCACAATGCACACAGGCTCGCTGATACTGAGTTAAGAAAGGCCTTCGGCAAGAAAATCGATGTCATTTCAACTGCTCACGGACTGAATATCAGACTCTCTGTAACCGGCAGTATAACATTCTTTATCGCTACAGATGGAACGGCAAGGCCGTACAGCTGACGACTGGCGATTATCCGAGCGTATAGGGAGCGCAGGCAGCAATTCAGCGCCTGGCAGGCGGAAGGTGTGGGCTGAGTTTCTTTGATGATATGGGGAGACGAGTGATGAGCTGCAGCGAGAGAGCAGGGGTATATCGGCGGAGATCGCCGGGTTATGACTCCTGATGGTGTGGATCGCTGCCGCAGGATGATGGCGAACGGCGCTAACCGGAAGCAGGTCGCAGACGTGCTCAGGGAGGAGTGAAGACCGTTTATAAGTATTTCCCTGCAACCGTCAGTGACGTGATCCAAAATGTCAGTAGTTTTTCTTCAGTGTGACATTTGAAATAATCAATGTTTTCAGCTTTGAAAACAGTTTGGTTTGGTTGTGAACGGTAAGAAAACAATAAGTTTTGAGCAATTTTTAACCATTAACAGCAATCTTGGGCGATTAATCACGCTGCGCTATGAAGATATCGGACTGAATTCATTATATTTGCGGGAAACAGGGCGGTTAAAAGCAATGAAGATTCAGCTCTCATCCCCATCACGCGCATTACTGAGTCGCAGGCGAGAGAGATACCCGGAAGACATTTTTGTTTTCCAGTGTCACTCAAATCGCGTCAAAAATCAGGTTGGTCCGGTTACCATGATTGCCTTTAATACCGCATTAAGAAGGGCCGGAGAGGTCTTGCCGCTTCGTACGGTAAGCAGCAGAAGCGCCAGAAATGTAGCAGTATAAAGATGTTCACCAATGAAGGCGCATTACCAGAGACTGCCCGTCATTCTGTGTCATTGCCACCGTATGAATAGTGACCGTTTAGACGGCCACCGAACTCGATAATAAAACGACTCATCGCCAGACACCAATTCCGTATCGGCATACTCCACTTTTTTGACGCTGACTGGATAGCCAGACCGGTCGGAAATTCAGCCCTGCCAGCTACCGTGCACACGACCTGTCAGTGGCAGAAAATCTGCTGAAACACCATCATCTGCGAGGGAGCATGAGCGCAAAAGTCTGCTGCTACGACAATGCCTGTGCGGAAAGCTTCTTTCACACACTAAAAGTGGAATGTATCCACGGTGAACATTTTAACAGCCGGGAAATCATGCGGGCGACGGTGTTTAATTATATCGAGTGTAATTACAAGCGTTGCCGTCTACACAGTGCCTGTGATGGACTCCGTCCGGAACAATTTGAAAACCAGAACCTCGCTTAGGGCTCTGTCCATATTACGTGGGTAAGATCAAGAGACAATTTATGTTTCTGGTAAATCAATGATAACCAATGTACCAAAACTGCCGATTTCCACAGTATGAGGAACGCCAGCTTTGGCTACATAAAGCTGGCCAGACGTTACAGAGATTTTTTTACCTTTAACACTCAGTTCGAGACGCCCGTCAATGACCAGTAACCCCTCATCATACTCATGTACCTCTTCAATTACTGAGCGTTCATCCATACGTAAAATTTTGAGATTTGTTTCCCCAATGCGGCCTAATACTTGAGATCGCCAGGCCTCCTGTAATGCATGTGCTTCGGTCCTAAGGTCAAAAAGCGACATAAGATCATTCCCTTTAATATACGTTTAGTGCATTTATGACATAGAAATTCCCTCTCACCATATAACAAATATGGAAAAACAAGTCGAAAAAGAGGCTATATCTTTTCTCAATACGGTATTAATTCTGCAATGCCAGATTATGGAGTCTGTTTTGGCCAGAACTTTAATTATCGAAGGACCAATGGGGTAATTGCGTCCGCTTCTCGCGGCGATGTCAATCGATGGATGCAACAGACTGGTTAAACCGCTCTGCGGGTGGTTCATCACCTGGCGTTTTTCTCGGCCTCTCGTTGAACGACCTGGCAACCCTGTTTAGCCTTTGCTGGCTGTGAACCGATAAGGCAGTTCCTTTTGGAAAATATTGTCGGGGCAACCTGTTCGTATTTTCATTTGAGCCACGTTGCCAGGGAGATTGAAGATCACAGAAATAAATCTGAATGGCTGTCGCTAAAGTAAATCAGGTGTGGTTGGTCACGATCGGTTAAAACCTTCTATAAATCGCATCAGGTTTAATATTTTTTGGCCAGCATATCCCATGTTATAGCTCGTGCAATAAAACATAGCAAATGCAATATCTTGTTGATATAAAAGAATATTTTGAATGAACTAATGGTTTGTGGCATTATGCGGCTTCCTTTGCCAGGCGTCATAGCAAAGGAAGTTTCCTGGCTCGTGATACGTTTCGCTACGTGCAGGTTTTCAATAAACAGGCAATGACTTGTCAGGAAAAATTAAAAGCCGGAAGCATTCCGGGTTACCCATAAATTTATAAGCCTGAGTAATGTCAATATGATGTCTTCAATTGCTGAGCTTTTTTTTTCGCTTATCATCATCCTTATTGCGGCCGAAATTTTTACCAACGCGCTCGAACACCTCGGCCAGAAACTACGTCTTTCGCAGGGGGTCACGGGTTCACTTTTCGCAGCAGTAGGGACAGCTCTGCCTGAGACGATTGTGCCGCTTCTGGCCATCATTTCCGGCCCCACCCTGTCAAGCCACAGTGAGGAAATTGGGGTGGGTGCGATTCTGGGGGCTCCTCTTATGCTGTCAACGCTGTCGATTTTTCTGATGGGGGCTGCGGTTATAGGAAAACGAGGATCTGCAGGAAAAATCAATCCAGAACCAAGTGGATTCCAGCGAGATACTGGCTTTTTTCTGGTTGCTTTCATTCTTGCCACTCTGGCGATGTATATTCCGCATGACAAGACGCTCTACAGACAGATCATCAGCGTGATTCTGGTACTGCTGTATTTACTGTATGTGTATCGGACGATAAAAGCATCTCACCATCTGGTTCAGGAAGGTGGTGGAACTCAAGCAGAGCGGCCTCTGTTCTTATCCCATGCGGGGTTACCCGGAAATTTTCTCGTGATTCTCATGCAAGTTATGCTGGGTCTCGGCATCCTGCTGGCAGGGGCCTTTTGGTTTATAACTGGTGTGGAAAGTGCCTCAGGATATTTTGGTATCTCGGCTCTGCTGCTGTCACTGATCATTATTCCGGTTGCCACGGAGTTACCAGAAAAAGTTAACAGTATTTTGTGGATACGTCGTGGCAAGGACACTCTGGCGGTGGCCAATATTACAGGGGCGATGGTATTTCAGGGAACGATACTGCCGGCGATTGGTATCATGTTGACACCGTGGGAGCCCCGCTCGGAAGTCATTACCGGCGTTTTCATTACGCTTACCGCCGCATTCTGGCTGTGGCTCGCGGCGAGGAAAAAGAAAATCCCTGTGGCCTGGTTAGGATTGAACGGTCTGCTTTACGTTCTGTATATCGGCATTTCGTTGTATAACCAGTAAGTCGCTTGCCTGAATTCTTTACCCGATATGAGCGACAGTATGAGGTAGCTCAATACAGCACCTATAACCGCAACGCCAGGCATAATCGGGATGCCCGTTCCTCGGGTGACGCCTGACACCGTCATCGTCTTCCCGGAAACCGTGAGTGCTGACAGGCTGCAGGTCGCAATCAGTAAAGCCACCGCACACAACGATGCTCTAATCTGAAGTACGGGGAGCGCGACAGTGGCACGTAATGCATGATTATGACTGGCAAAAGCGGGGGGCGTCATCCTTGCACCAGAGATAATAGAAGCGCCTGAGCAGCTCTGGTGGCCAGCCGGGTTCGCCAGGCATCTCGGCCATTTCCAACCCTTCTCCGCGATGTCTGAGGCAGGCGGCCATAATCTCCCAGGTAAATTCCGGGTGAAACTGCACCGAATACGCTGTGTCGCTATAGCGTAGAATCTGGCAGGCGTCCCGGGCGGAAAACGCCAGCACGCTGGCACCTTCCGGTGGTTGTAGCACGGTTTGCCGGTGCGAAAGCCAGGCCGAAAAGCGCCTGGGAAATGCCGTTAGCAGCGGGGCCGTGCTTTGTTCGGCGATCTGGATCAGCTGTAGCCCGCGTTCGCTCCCCAACGGATTATCAGCAACCACTCCTCCCAGCGCGTGGGCAATCAGCTGGTGGCCATAGCAGACGCCCAGTAGCGGCAGATTCAGGGCGTGAGCGCGGCGTATCCACTGAGCGGTCTTCTCGCTCCACGCCAGCCTGTCGGTGACCATCGCCCAGGAGCCGCTGATGATGGCGCCGCAGATGGTGTCGAAAGCGGGCAGGGGATCATGGTGATCCGGGCGAATAACCCGGTACTCCCCTCGGGTTAAGGCGAGCGCCTGAACGAACCATTGGCTTTGCTCGCCTGCCGCCTGCCGGATGACCGCCGGCGGTTCGCCCATTTGAATAATCGCCAGCGGCCTGGCCATCTTAGTCCTGCAGATAAAAGTCGAGGCTGGAATTCAGCACCGGGCGAATAATCCCCGTCCGTACCACAAAGTCGCCGAACGCCTCATCCGGCTTAGCCGCCTGCGCCCAGGCGCTCAACAACGCGTCAAGATCGCGGATAATCTCCTCAAGCGGCTGGTTCTCTTTATAGAGGCGAGGAATACGTGTTCCCTCGCGGTTGCCGCCGAGGTAGAGGTCATAGCGGCCCACGGCGCGGCCCACCAGGCCGATTTCGGCCAGCATCGCCCTGCCACAGCCGTTCGGGCAGCCGGTGACGCGAAATATCACCGACCGATCGGCAATCTCGTTGCGTAATAAGATCTCGTCAAGGCGATCGACGATGCCCGGCAACACGCGTTCGGCCTCGGCCATCGCCAGCGGACAGGTGGGATAGGAGACGCAGGCCATCGCGCTTTTTCGCTGCGGCGATACGGTGTCATCAATCAGGGAATAGCGCTGCGCCAGGGCGTCAATCTGCACACGGTTGTGCTCGCTGACGCCGGCGATAATGATGTTTTGATTGGGGGTTAAGCGAAAATCACCCTCGTGGACGGCGGCGATGGCGGCAAGGCCCGACTTGAGCGGCTTGCCAGGCTTATCAATTAATCTGCCGCTTGGGATAAACAGAGTGAGATGGTGCTTACCGTCGATCCCTTCGACCCAGCCGATACGATCGCCGCGACCGCTGAAAGCGTACGGCCGCAGTGGTTGGAATGTCATGCCTGCCCGCTGCTCGACTTCCGCTTTAAACACCTCAATGCCGAGCCGATCGATGGTATATTTCGTTTTGGCGTTGCGTCGATTTGCGCGGTTTCCCCGGTCTCTTTGAGTGGCGACAACGGCGGTGGCAACCGCCAGCGTGGCGCTTAACGGAATATATCCCAGCTCCGTTGCAAGGCGCGGATAGGTGCTATGGTCGCCGTGGGTCATCGCCAGGCCGCCGCCGACAAGCACGTTGAATCCCGTCAGCTGCCCATTCTCGTCGATAGCGATAAAGTTAAGATCGTTGGCGTGCAAATCGACGTCGTTTTGCGGTGGGATGACCACTGCAGTTTTAAATTTGCGCGGCAGATAGCTGTTGCCCAGAATGGTCTCTTCTTCCGGCTGCGCGATCTTTTCACCGTCCAGCCAGACCTCGGCATAGGCGTTTGTTTTCGGCAACAGATGCTCCGATATCTTTTTGGCCCACTCGTAAGCCTGATGATGAAGCCCGGACTCCACCGGATTAGAAGTACACAGCACGTTACGGTTGACGTCGCCCGCCGTCGCCCGCGAATCGAGACCCAGCCGATGCAAGAGCCGATGAACCGGCTTGATATTGCGCTTTAGCACGCCGTGAAGCTGCAACGCCTGGCGGTTGGTGATGCGAATGCTGCCGTAAAGCGTATGCTGCGACGCAAACTCGTCGATCCCCAGCCACTGCTGCGGGCTGATGATCCCGCCGGGTAAACGCACCCGCAGCATCACCGTATGCAGCGGTTCCAGCATTTGCGCCGCTCTTTCCTGGCGAATATCGCGATCGTCCTGCTGGTACATGCCGTGAAAGCGGATCAACTGGAAGTTATCGCCGAGAAATCCGCCGGTTAATTCGTTATGCAGATCCTCTTTAATCGTGCCGCGCAGAAGCTGGCTCTGCTGTTTTAATCGCTCATTATCCGAAAGTTTATCATTGCTCATTATAGTGTTCTCAAAAATGTGCGGGTTAATTTGCCCGAAAATACCGGGAAATTACATCACAGCAGACCCTTAACCAACATGAACAGTTATTTGGTTAATTGATATAACAGTTGTTATAACCGCCAGTTCTAATTAATCATTATTCGTCCTGAACAGTTTTACCGTTATACCTTAGCAATTATTTTGCTAATGGCTGTTCGCGCTGCCGACAGGCGGCATCATGGCTGCGGTGATATTGAATCTGCCAGTGCGAAAGGTGATTTATTTTTTATGCGCTGCGCCGGTCGGCAGGCTATCCACGGCAGGCACTGTGTACATATAGTGTTGAATCTGGCCGATAAACGCTTGTTTATTTTTGAAATTATATTTAAGGTAGGCTGAGGCGGTATCTTCAATCCCGAGGAGGATATCCATCATTGCATATTCAATCTTTTTATGGCTGATGTAGGCGCTTACAGTCGTTCCGGTTCGTTTTTTAAAAATACGATGCACATATTGCCGGGAAACCTGAAGATATTCAGCGATATCATAAACTGAAATGTTATTTTTAATGTGTTGATAAATATACTGGATGGCAAAATTAACCAATGCGCGGTCATTAGATATTATGCTGTCGGAGAGTTGAGTCTGGTGTTGCATAGATACTGGTTCTTGTTTGACTTTATCTTTTTATCATAGGCGATTTAAAACAGAACGAAATATACAATATTGTGGTTTTTATGGATAACAGTATTACGAGTGCCGCGATGATCAGGATTTTAGCGCAGGCGTTTTGTATGTATCATTAACGCTCGTAGCGCGAGGCAATGGCTCAAGCATGGCCGATGCAATGAGCCATGCCGGACAGGGGCGAACTAAATGGCGAGTTTTGTCTTCACCATGCTGATCCAACTGATGATTATCGGCCTGCCGGTCTGGAGTATACATGTCCACCTGCTGATCCGTGCTTGACGCAGGGTGCAGAGGCGGGTAGCGCGGCCCTGGCAGATTATCTGCCAGGGCTGTTTTGGTTCAGGCGGCGGGCGAGCGGCCATGAAATTGCTGAGCGGCAGCCTTGTCCCGGCACTGCTGGCCGTAGCGGCCGGGGGTGACGCCGGTGACGCGTTGAAACGCGCGATTAAACGCGGCCTGGGATTGATAGCCGACCCGTTCCGCGCTTTGCGTCAGGCTCACGCCGTTGGCGATGTGCTGGCAGGCGAGCGCAATGCGAATATGGCGCACGATCTCAGCCGGTGGCAGCGGCGAAACCTGGTTAAAGCGCTGAATAAACCACGAGCGCGAAAGGCCCGATGCGCGCGCCATGGTTTCCACCGTCCAGCAGCGTGCGGGGAACAAAACAATCTCCGCCATCAGATTAAGGAACTCCTTCGTCAGCGGAATATTATCCAGCGGGGTCTTCACCGTATGGCAGGATAAATAGTGGCGGATCACCATAAAAAAGAGTAATTCCGTCAGTGAAGCGATAAGTTTTTCACTGCGCAGCGCCGTCTGCTTCGCCTCCTGATTAATTACCGCCACCAGTTTGTCGATGGAGCCGGACCGGTCTTCCTGCGCTTTAAATACGATAACCTGCGGTAAAAAGCTCAACAGCATCTGGCTAATGGTGGTTTTAAAGGTAATAAAACCGCAGGTTAATGCGGTGCTGGTCTCATCTTTATAAGCGAGCGGTTGCATTTCCCGCACCGGCGCCCGGTAAGCGCTTTGCGCATTTTCATGGGAGGAAAGAACGAATGGACAATCCTGTAAGATAAAAACCATACTGCCTTTTTCCAGTCGCAGTGGATCAGCAGACAGGGCGCTGTGCAGCCAGCAACGCCCCTCCATCACCAAGTGATAGCTGGCTTTGCCGCTGCCAGAAGTACCGCCTTGCCATGAGCCGCAATATTTGCCCACATGGTAAACGGAGTTCTCAATACTCAGATTATCTAATAACCATTCGCTATTTAGCATAGTAAAAAAGAATAAATAAAGGACGAATGAACAATAATCAGCTTTTTATCAGTATTGCTCCCCGCGTTCAATAAAAACATACTAGTTGTAATTTAACTGGAGACTCATCATGACAAGAATTACCTTACAGACTCTGGCTGGCGCTCCGGAGGAATCAAAACCGTATCTGGAAAATGCCCGGCGCGCTTCAGGCTTTATTCCTAATTTATTACTGGCGCTGTCTAATTCGCCACAGGCGTTGGAAACATATATAACAGTCGGCGCTATAAATAATAATAACAGTCTATCCGCAGCGGAACGAGAAACGGTGCAATTAATTGCCGCAACTGTTCACGGTTGCGGTTTTTGTGTGGCGGGGCACAGCGCAACGGTTGAAAAGAAAAAAATCATGCCGACGGCCGATTTACAGGCGCTACGCCAGCGGCAGCCGCTGCCCGACCCGCATCTTGAAGCTATCGCCAGTTTCACCCGCGAGGTCATCGCCACGCGCGGTGCGGTTAGCGAGGCGGAATGGCAGGCGTTTCGCGCGGCGGGGTACGGCGAGCGCCAGGCGCTGGATGTGATCCTCGGCGTCAGCCTGGCTACGCTGTGCAACTTCGCCAACAGCCTGGCGCAAACGCCGCTCAATATTGAGCTAAGCCCGTGGGCCTGGTCCGACTGAACCTGGCCGCCCTCTGCTGAAGGAGAGTACGCATGCTACATCACTCATTACGCGAGTGGCTTGACGATCGGGCGGTGGAACTTGACCGCTCCGGCGAACACAGCCATGCGCTATTGCAAAAGCTGGCGGAAGCGAACCTGTTTCGTATCGGGATCGCGCCGGCGTCCGGGGGCAGCGGCGGTACGCTGCTGGACGCGATTGACTCCATCAGCGCGGTGGCCCGCCATTCGCTGACGGCGGCGTTTATGTTCTGGGGACACCGTACCTATATCGACATCCTGACCCAGGCGCCGCAGAGCGCATTACGCGAACGTATATTGCCCGATCTGCTGTCAGGCCGGCTGGCGGGGGCGACCGGTTTATCCAACGCGATGAAATTCCTCTCCGGGCTCGAAGAGCTGCAGGTCGGCGGCGTACCTGACGGGGTGGGGGGCTGGCGGCTCTCCGGGCAACTTTACTGGGTTACCAATTTGCAAATCCGCGGTTTCCAGGCGGTGGCGGTTGTTCAGCCTGATGGCAGCGGCGAACCGTTCATCGCCAGTATCGGATCCGGCCTTACCGGCGTGTCGCGCTCTGCCGATCTTGCGCTGATGGCGATGCAGGGCAGCGCCACGGCGGCATTGCGCTTTGACGATGTCGCGCTGGAAAAAGACGCGGTGATCCATCCTGCTGCCCGGACGTTTTTGCCTGCGGTGCGCCCGCGCTTTCTCGGTTTGCAGTGCGGCATGGCGCTCGGGCTGACCGAACGGATTCTTGACGAGTGCCGCGACCGATTAAGCGACGGCCACGTGCTGCGCGGGGAATGGCAGATACTGCTACAGCGCTATCGCCAGATCCGCAGCGACCTTTACGCAGGGGTAGAAAGCCAGCGATTTGTACAGCAGCCCGGAGAACTGTTCCGGCTGCGCATCGGGCTGGTCGAACTGGCGATGAGCAGCATACAACTGGAACTGATGCTGGCGGGAGGCCGGGCCTACCTGTCGCCGCAGGGCGATCAGACCGCGCGCCGCTGGCGTGAATGCGCCTTCCTGCCGCTGGTCACCCCCAGCGTTGTGCAGCTGAAACAGCAGCTGGCAAGGCTGTCGTCATGACCGTTTTGCTGCATGCCAGCCGCCTTGAGGTGGGGTATCGCCGCGGTCAGGTGACGACCCGCTTGCTGCAGGATTTCAACTTTGCGCTGGCGGAAAATGAAATTGTCGCGGTGGTGGGAGCCAGCGGCGTCGGGAAATCCAGCCTGCTGCGGATCCTGGCCGGGCTGGAAAAACCGCTGGCCGGTGAGGTGAACTATCTCGGCCAGCCGCTGGACGGCCCGCATCCTCACCTTTCGGTGGCTTTCCAGGACCCCACGCTGCTGCCCTGGCGCACGCTGGAACACAATGTCACCTTTGGCCTCGATTTCCGCCATCAGCCGCGGCTTAGTGCGCGGGAACGTCGGGAACGCGTGCAACAGGCGATTGCGTCGGTCGGCCTGAGCGCCCACCTCAGTAAGTTACCGGCCCAGCTTTCCGGCGGGATGGCTCAGCGCGTGGCGCTAGCCCGATGCCTGGCGCGGCGGCCGAAGGTCATGCTGCTTGATGAGCCGTTCAGCGCGCTGGATGAAGTCACCCGCCACGACATGCAGCGGCTGTTGATCGCTGTGCTTAATCAACACCGGATGTCGGCGCTGCTGATTACTCATGACATTGACGAGGCGCTGCTGGTGGCGGACCGGGTTATTTTGCTGGGCGGCGCCCCGGGTCGTCTGATGGGCGAATGGTCCCCGCAGATCTCCCATCCGCGCGATAATGCGCTGGAGGCGCTCGCCACCCTGCGGCTGGAAATATTGAAGAAACTGCGCGATGTACGCGCGGATACTGATGCGGAGAAACGCCATGTGCCTGATGTGTGATGCGATGTCGCGACGCGACTTTCTGAAACTGAGCGCGCTGCTGAGCGCCGGAACCGCTCTCCCGCTGATAATGCAACAGCAGGCACGCGCTGCCGTTGAACCGGACGCGCCGGTCAGAGTTGGTTATCTGCCGATCACCGATGCGGCGCCGCTGCTGGTGGCGCACGGGCTCGGTCTGTTCGACAAGGCCGGGGTGAAGGCCGAGCGTCCGGTGATGTTCCGCAGTTGGTCGCAACTGACCGAGGCGTTTATCGCCGGCCGGGTGAACGTGATTCATATGCTCTCGCCGGTGACGATCTGGGCGCGCTACCAGGCGAAACTGCCGGCCAGGGTGGTAGCCTGGAACCATACCAACGGCTCGGCGCTGACCGTGGCACCGCAGATTAGTCGCCCCGAAGAGCTGGAGGGGAAAACCGTCGCCGTGCCTTTCTGGTACTCAATACATAACGTGGTGCTGCAGCAAATATTACGCAGCGCCGGGCTGCAGGCGGTCACCGGCGCGCCGGGGAAAAAGCAGGTTCGCCTGCTGGTGCTTTCGCCTGCTGATATGGTGCCCGCGCTGGCGGCCGGGCAGATTCAGGGCTTTATCGTCGCCGAACCGTTTAACGCGCTGGCGGAAGCGCACCATGTCGGGCGGATCCTGCGTTTTACGGGCGACGTCTGGCAAAACCACGCCTGCTGCGTGGTAATGATGCACGATAGCGATCTCAGTACGCGACCAACGTGGAGCCAGAGCGTGACCGATGCGCTGGTTAACGCCCAGCTGTGGATCCGCCAGCATCGGGCGGAAACGGCGCAACTGCTGGCGCGCAGCGATGAGCATCGCTATACGCCGCACGATGCTGAGGTGCTTCGTCAGGTACTGCTGCCCACTCCGGCGATGCAGGCCAGTTGGCAAAAGGACGGCGCGATCCGCCACGAAGCGTGGCGCCAGCAGCGGATTGATTTCCAGCCCTGGCCTTACGCCAGCTATTTCGCATCGCTGACCGAGCAGCTGAAGCAGACGGTAATGGAGGGAGATCGTGATTTTCTCACCCGGCTCGACGGACATCAGGTCGCCGCCGAGCTGGTGGCGTCGGATTTCGTGCGTCAGAGTATCGCCCGTGTCGGCGGCATGACCGCGTTTGGTCTGCCCGACCAGGCGTTTGACCGTGAGGAAACGATCGCGCCATGAAGTCGCTTTTCATCCGTATTGGCTGGGCGCTTCCCGGTCTTACACTTCTGCTGCTGCTCTGGGGAGCAATAACGCACTTTGCCGGGGGAATGGCCGGGCTGTTTGCGCCGGAAAATGCCTTCCGCAGCCTGCTGGAGATGCTTGTTCAGGGGGAACTGATGCGTAATATCGCCATCAGCCTGTCGCGTGTGGCGGTTGGACTGGGGCTGGCGCTAATGGTCGGTATCCCGTGCGGCCTGCTAATTGGCTGCTCGGCAGCAAGCGAACGTCTGGCGATGCCGGCGCTGCAGTTTCTGCGCATGATCTCGCCGCTCTCGTGGATGCCCGTCGCCGTGATGCTGCTGGGGATCGGCGATCGCCCGATCTGGTTCTTGCTTAGCTTTGCCGCCGTGTGGCCGGTGCTGCTCAATACCGCCAGCGGCGTCAGGCAGTTGCCCCCCGGCTGGCTGCTGCTGGCCCGTTCGTTGAGCGCAACGCGCCGGGAAACGCTCTGGCATATTATTCTGCCCGGCGTTCGCGCCCATATTCTCACCGGTGTCCGGTTGGCCATCGGTATCCTGTGGATTGTGTTGGTGCCTTGTGAAATGCTGGGGGTCAGCTCAGGGCTGGGCTATGCCATCCTTGATGCCCGTGACCGACTGGATTATTCCGCCCTGATGGCGGTGATTGTGACCATCGGTGCGATGGGTTTTCTGATGGACTGGCTGGCCAGATATTTTATCCGCACGGTGAGCACCTGAATTCTCTTAACCCCCGCCGAGGGCGAATGTTCTCGGCATGTCGTTGCGCATCAGCGCCCGAATTTTCAGTTGCTCTCAAGATAAAGGTTTGCCCATTCCGCAGTGTCTCTGATAACCGTGAGTATGGTTTCGGCTGATGTCCTGACAGGTTCGTCCGTCAGTCGGGTGTCTGCTGACGCCACATTTAATCAGCGCTTTCCCGGAGCGGGAAAGCGCCATTCTGGTCAGATAAGCCGGGTATCAGCCTCTGAGACGGGCGGCGGTTTCCGCTACGCGCTGCCCCAGCAGCCTTGCCGTCTCCAGGTCGCCGCTGCGAGGAGCCTCATCCGGCGATGCGTCGGACGGGGATATGGCCAGTGCGCCGGCAAAGCCGGCAGTCCAGTTGACGTCCTGCGGACCGCTAGCCTTGGTGTTGGCGGGTAGCTGACCCAGTCCGACCCAGACCTGGCTGTGCTGCTGGGATAGCGTCCACTGGTACTGGATGGTGGAAAACTTATCGCCGTTCACGGAGGCAGAGTTAGTGAAGCCAGCCGCCACGGTGTCCTTAAGCGCCTGTTTTACCCATAGCTTTGACGAGGCGTCGGCAAACTTTTTGAACTGCCACGCCGGGCCACCCATGTAGGTCGGGGATCCGTAAATCACTGCGTCCTGCTGAGCCAGCAGCTCAAAACTGTCCTCCGGCAGGTCGCCGTTTTCATCAATACGCAGAACGGTGACGTCGGTTCCGGCCACGCTGCGCGCACCTTGCTCAACGGCTTCCGCCTGCTTTGCCGTGTGTCCGTAACCACTGAAGAATACGATTGCTACTTTTGCCATGTCAGTTTCCTCGGTTGTGATAATCCGTATTGGTTATGTCAGTGATGGTAGCTCTGCCAGCGCTGCGCTGATGCTTTGCATCCCGCCGTACAGAGCATGGCCGCTGATGACGTGCTCAGCATCGTCAGCGGTTGCCAGCAGCAGGGGCACGCCCCTGACGCCTTTTTCGCTCATGAGACGCTGTACCCGGGCAGTGCGCAAGTCGGAGAGACTGCGCAGTCCATCGTCAGCCTCAAGCCTGTCCGCCAGCTCAGCGCCGCCGTCAGTGCCGTGCTCCTGCGCCCATGCCGTGCTGATATCCGCCACCACGTCGCTGCGTGAGGTGTCCTGGCCATCCACGTAGCGGGCATGCTGCAAGGCGTGAAGCAGGCCCGCTTCGGCGGCCGCACCGACGTGCTGAAAGGCGGTCAGCGCGCGGTTCATGTACGTTGAGTCAAAGCTGCCGCCAGAGAGCAGGAGCCGGTGATAAGCCTCACTGAACGGCTGACCGGTCAGCGACGCGATGCGTTGGTCGTTGCTCCAGGCGTGCCCGGCCCACAGCGACGTAATCTGGCGGGCGCCGTCGCCGCTGAACAGGCCGCAGGGCATCAGCTCCAGGCGGTCGCCGTAGTGTCGGGACAGATAATCCAGCGCTGGCGCGCTGGCGTAGCACCAGCCGCAAAGCGGGTCAAAAATGTACTGCAGCTTGTCGATATGCACGTTGCCATCTCCGTAAATCAGTTGCGTCCATCATATTTGGATTCCGCAATCCGAAAAACAGGCATACAGTAGACACATTGTTGCATGAGGTGAGCGAATGGACAGGTTTACGGCACTGCAGGTCTTTTCTGAGACGGTTAAACGGGGCAGTATTTCGGCGGCGGCCGAACATCTGGGCCTGTCACGGGCCATGGCGTCGCGCTATATCGCCCTCATGGAGGAGTGGACGGGGTCGCGCCTCCTGCACCGGACGACCCGACGGTTAAGCCTGACGGTACCCGGAGAGCAGGCATTACTGCTGTGCCACGATATCCTGGCGTTGACAGACGGGCTGGCGGCGCTGGACCCTGGCATCGTGTCCGCGCCCAGAGGTAAGCTGAAGATAACCTCCAACTCCATCTTTGCGGAGTTCTGCCTGACGGACCTGATTATCGACTTTCTGGCCGCCTATCCGGAGATTCAGGTTGATCTGCAGGTTGCGGACAGGACCGTTGACCTCGCAGAAGAAGGCATTGACCTTGCCATCCGGGTTTCCAGCTCGATTGCACCTAACCTGTACGCCCGTAACCTCGGCCACTGCTCCTCAGTGCTGTGCGCCAGCAAAGTCTATCTGGATAAACACGGCGCGCCCGGCGGCCTGAGCGATCTGAAAAACCATAACTGTCTGACCTATACCTATTTCGGGCAGAGCGTGTGGCGGTTTCATAAAGATAATGACGTGGTCAGCCTGCCGGTCACGGGCAGCGTCAGCACCAACGAGGCGGCCATCCTGCTGAAGGCGACGAAGATTGGGGCGGGAATAGCCATACTGCCGCTTTTCGCCGTGGAGCATGAGCTTATGACGGGCAGGCTGGTTACGCTGCTGCCGGAGTATGAGCTTGACAGGCTGGAGGTCAGCGCAGTCTACCTGTCACACAAAAAAATGCCGCTGGCCCAGCGAGTACTGATTGATTATCTCGTCAGCCATCTTCGGCTTCCCTGAATCACAGATGCGGGTAACGGACTATCCTCTTTTGGAGCATGACTGCCGGCACGATGAATGCGACCAGTGAAGCTAAAAGAAGGTGACAGACAGCAAGATAAGACATACGTCATGTTGATGATGGCATCGTAGTATCAGGTATGTACTCTTCTGGCGGTGAGTTGAACGGGTCGATGCAAGACTCTCCTTCATCAAGGGGGACGTTGCCATGAAACGAAGCTCGCGGATTAACGCCACGCCAGCCCTTATAATGAGATCTGCTCCGTGATTTTTCACGTTGCCAACAGCACGGGATACAGGGCGCCAGATGAAATGGTCCTCTGACACCGTACCGTAGGTGGCGATTTCTCCCGCCTTTACTCCCCCGAGAGCCTGCCTCATCCATTCACACGTGCTTGCGCAACCTGGACGTCTGACTAGCGGTCGTCAATGTCTGGCAGGTCCTGAACGGCTGCAGTGGTCACCAGCAAAAAGCCCTCGGATTCATCCCGGCATTCGAACGGTACGCTGCCGATTGCCGCCATAAAAATAGGTTGTTCGTCTTTTCTGTGAATGATCCCGCCCTGTTTCATTCATCCCTGCCGTCAGCAAAGCAAATTGCCCGGCCATATTGCCAAAGGGGTTTCAACATCCGGCTTGCCGCGGTAGTTTCAATGCGGGCGTTAATGAGTGCTGGCTACTTCCCCCCTCCGGCGCGTAACCCCAATGAACCGGATCGAGGTGCAATTGTTCATCGTTCACTCAGGTGCAGTACGCGAGTACCTGGCAACGTTGTAACGTCCAATTGGTTCGGGTTCATAGGTCATGTCACGATCTGCTTCTTCTGCCAGCTAAGCCAGATATTCTTCGTCTGTCTGTGATTGCGCAAACTGGAGAAGGTACATCGCCATCACGTTCTGATGGCTGTTTTGAAAGTGGCGAAAAACCATTATAAGAAAGTGGGTATGGATGAGGATGGTTTAACTTGATATAACACATTCTCTCATCTCACCTGGAGGCTACTATATGGCAATTTCGGCTAGAAACCAGCTGGTTGGTACGGTCAGCGCGACTGAACGCGGTGCCGTTAACGATGAAGTTGAATTAACCCTGAAAGATGGCGCTAAACTGGTTGCCATTGTCACATCAAGCAGTAAAGCCGCACTGAGCCTCGAGCCGGGGAAAGACGTCATTGCGCTGATTAAGGCGCCCTGGGTCACACTGGCAACCGAAGACTGTGGGCTGAAATTTTCAGCGCGTAATCAGTTTGCTGGTGAGATTAGTAAGGTCACGCCAGGTGCGGTGAATGCCACAGTGCATGTAAAAACGGATGCGGGGTTTGAAATTGTGTCCGTCATCACCAATGAAAGCTGTGAAGAGTTGCAGTTGGCTATTGGTGTTCGTGTGATTGCATTGATCAAAGCCTCTTCCATCATCATTGCCACTCGCGCATAAACCAAAGCCTGAAAGACGTCTGGAATTGACGATTTTTTATCGCGGTGATTCGTTTAATATCAGAGAAAGATCTGCCTCGCCGTGGCGGGGCTTTTTTTATATCAATCACACTCCGCCTTCACAAACGCGCTTAATCCGACAGATCCCTTATCCGGCTCCGGTTGCAACGCTTTCAGAGCCGTAAGAGAGTCAGGTTGTGAGCGGCTTTTGTAGCGGACGACAAATGACAGCCAGAGCAACGGCGCTACACAAGGGAAACAGCGCCAGCAGTAGCCACGGATAGATGGCCCGGACGGAGGGTACAAGTGCCTCATCCAGCAACGGGCCAAACAACAAATTACCCATCAGCACCGCGAAACCTCCGGCGGTGGCTAGCGCGCCATAGTGCGCACCAAGCGTCGACTCGTCGGCAAACAATGGGATCAGATCTTTTGCCGAGGGGACCAGCAGCATCTGCCCCAGCGTTAACAGCGTCACAAGACATACTGAAGGGATTAACCGCAACCAACCTTCCGCCGGTTGCGTCGCCGCGAACATAGCCACGCTCACAAAAGCGGCGGAGAGCAGCAAAAAACCAACCGGTAAAATTTTAACCGCCCCCACTCGTCGAGCGAAGCGCGCAAGCGGAAGCTGGAAGGTAATAATCAGGAGAGAGGCCAGCATAAAAAGTGGGCCGAGATCTTTCTCGCTGCCTCCTGAGCGCTGAATCTCCACCGGTAGCGCCAGATAAAGCTGGTTGTAGCTCAAAAGCCACGAGCTGTAGGCAATGATAAAGGCGACGAAACGCGGCTGGCGGAATGTCGTCCACCAGGGAAGTATTTTTAACGCCCGTTTGCTGTCATGAGGGGCAGGGAGGCAGAAGTACAGCACAACTAAGGCGACGACAAAGACGCCAGCGCCTGCGAGCGCAACCTGGCGAAAGCCGAGCCCCGTCAACAGTGCACCTGCAACCGGGCCTAGCACGGCGCCGAGTTCACCGCACACGGCAAAAAGCGCAAACCACTCCGCGCGGCTACGCTTGCCGTTTGTTTCGCTTTGTGTCCCTGCTTTTGCCAGTAGCGCTTCAATAGACGGGGAAAACAGTGCTCCGCCGATGCCGGTAAGACATGCGCCCAGAATGATGGACCACAGGGATTGCCCGCATGCCAGCAACAGATAACCCGCAATACGAATCATGCAGCCGCACAGGATAACGACCTTCGCTCCATAGCGGTCAGAGAGTGCGCCGCCGATGATAAACATCCCTTGCTGTGAGAAGGTGCGCAGTCCGAGAACCAGCCCGATAACTCCGCCGGAGAGCAGCATCTCGTCGCGTAAAAAGATGGCCAGGAAAGGGACGACCGCATAAAAGCCAATGTTGAAAATAAACTGGCTGCCCAGTAAAACGGGCGGCCGAAGCGTTGTGACAGGACGCAGAGAGAAAAGAGACATGCTACCTGAACCTAAACAATAAAATGAATGTGCTGCTTGCCATGAAAGCGCGAGGTCTCAATTTTCGTTTTCACCCGGAACACTTCCCAGAGAAGTTCTTCGGACAGAATGTCCTGCGGCGTCCCGCTAGCGATGATCTGTCCTGCCTGCATCACGATCAACGCATCACAGAACATCGCAGCATGGTTGAGATCGTGGATGGCCACAATACTGGTGACGGGTAACTCACTAATCAATTGCATTAACTGCATCTGATGGTGGATGTCCAGATGGTTGGTCGGCTCATCCAGCAGGATCTCGCTGGGAGTCTGCGCCAGTGCGCGAGCAATATGTACCCGCTGGCGTTCCCCGCCGGAGAGACTCAGCCAGCCCTGATCGCTTTTTTCCAGCATGTCCACTCTTTGCAGGGCGGCGGTGACGGTCTCGTCATCGTGCGTACTCCAGTTCGAAAAAGGAGAGTGATGCGGAATACGCCCAAGTTTTACCACGTCGCGAACGCGCATATTGGCATCGGTCATGCCGTGTTGTTCAACAAAGGCCACCCGGCGGGCAAACTGCTTTTTGCCCACGCGGGAAATGTCTTGCCCGTCGAGCTTCACGCAACCACTATCCGGGCGACGCAGTCCCGCAAGGATACGCAGAAGTGAGGATTTGCCGCAGCCATTAGGGCCGAGAAGCCCCACGGTCTCGCCGCGAGAAACGTCCAGCGAGACACCATTGACGATGACTTTTTTGCCTACCTTCCAGGTAATATTGTCAGCGGAGATACTCATTACTTATTCCTTGAGCGGTAGATAATCACGGCAAAGAAAGGCACACCGACCAGCGCAGTCACCACGCCGACAGGAAGGCTTTGCGGCGCGATCAGCAAGCGCGAAGCAATATCGGCCAGTACCATCAGGATCGCGCCTGCCAGGGCGCTGGCAATTAGCAGCGTACGGTGCAGGGGACCAAAGAAGAAACGCATCATATGGGGAACCACCAGGCCAACAAAGCCGATAGAGCCCGCCATACTGACGATGGTCGCGGTGATGAGGGCGGTAACAGTGAAGAGAACCAGCCGCACCCAGGGCACGGCAATGCCCAGTGACGCGGCGGCATCATCACCGAAAGTAAAGGCATCCAGCGCCCGGGAATAGTAGAGGCAAACGGCCAGTCCAGCCAGCACTACCACCAGCACCAGCTGGAATTCAGGCCACCGCACGCCGCTAAAGCTGCCCAGCAGCCAGAACATCACATCACGCGCCTGCTGCGCGCTGGCAGAGGTGCTGATGGTATAAGCGGTAATCGCATTGAAGAGCTGGGAGGCGGCAACCCCTGCCAGAATGGTGCGTTCATTACCGCCGCGCGCGCCGTTGGTCAGGAAGGCGACAAAGGCGAAGGCGGCAAACGCCCCGGCAAATGCACCAGCAGAAAGAGATATCGCCCCGGTACCGATTCCCAGTACGACCACAGAAACCGCCCCCGTTGACGCACCTGCGGAGACGCCAAGCACGTAAGGCTCAGCCAGCGCATTCTTTAGCAGGCTTTGCAAAACGGCGCCGCAAATAGCCAACCCGGCGCCACAGCATGCAGCCACCAGCGCGCGGCTCAGACGAAAGTCCCAAATCACGCTTTCATAGATGCGGCTGAGCGGAACGTTACTCCACCCCATTTTATTGCTGATGGCATAAAAGACGTTTTGCAGCGGGATCGAAAGCTCACCCACGCTGACACTAAGGGCTATGACCAGGAATAACAGTACAATGGCGAACAATCCGACGAGGGGCTGGAGCATTCCCCGTCGCGACTGAAGAACGGCGATCGACATCAGTTCAGCCCCAGTTTTCTGAGCTGCGCGGCGACCTGTTCAGCACCGTAGATTGTTCTGATGGTCGGGTTCATTGCCTGACCGTCCATCACCACGATATGGCCTTTTTTCACTGCATCCAGCTGGCTGACGGCCGGATCGCTCTTGAGGAATTTGATTTTTTCCTCCGCGTTATCAAGCGCCCAGCGGTTACGATCCAGGCTGGAAACCACAATCACATCGGGATTCGTGGCAATAATGCTTTCCCAGCCCACGGTCGGCCATTCGGTCTCAGAAGTAATGGCGTTATGTCCCCCCAGTACGCTGGCGATAAATCCGGATGCGCTGTTTTTACCGCCAACATAGGCATCAGCAGAAGGAGAAGAGCTTGAGAACCAAAAAACAAAAGAGAGATCTTTTTTGTTTTTACCGAACTCCTGGCGTAGTTCCGCTTCACGTTTTTTGAGGTCGGCAATAACCGCCTGGCCACGATCTTCAACGTTAAAAATTTTGGCGAAATCTTCAATTTCTTTATAGAGATACGTCATATCCCATAGCTTCTGACGGCTGCCATACATATCGCCAGAGGCTTTTTTTGTTGCGCACATGCCTGGAGACACATAGCTATTCACACCAAGAGTCACCAGATCTTCACGCTTCGCGACCTTACTTTCCGGCCCCAGTAACAGCGGCGACTGAGCGGGAACGAAATCTGGATTTTGCGCCAGAACGGATTCGAGGGTTGGAATTTCAACCGTCAGCGTTTTGATTTTTGCATTCTGTTCAGCCAGTTGCGGCAAGACTTTGGTCGGCCAAAATGCACTGGCGATCACCTTATCCTGCAGGCCCAGCAGGAGTAAAATTTCAACGGTGTTTTGCCCCAGCGCTACGACGCGTTCAGGTGGTTTGGTAAATATTTCTTTATACCCGCAGTTTTCAATGGTCAGAGGATATGTGGTTGCCAGAGCGGAACTGACCGACGCAAACACCATACCTAACGCGCAGATGACCTTTTTCATTAAACGCTATCCTTCATTAAAATTATTTTTGAAAATCCAGGTTCTATTTTTAATGCAAATGTAACTCATTACTGAAGCGGAGTTTTATACAATGGCGGATATAGGGTGTCAATGATAGCCCCGGCAGTCGCTATCAAAACATGGATTGCCGGGGCAAACGGAAAGGGCCGATGCGGACGTTTTGGCGGACCACAATCAGTAAAATTTGATGACGAAATTTTATATCAAATTGATTTATATTGAATTAATGTTTTTTATCCCTGCTAGCGCAGGGCATACCATTCCTTATGCTTCAGCGGGTTAGCCATCGCCCCTAAAATATCGGATATCACGTTGACGGTAATCACCAGCGCGCCAATGACCATGACGCCAGCCGAGATGGCGGCATAATCCTGCTGGCGGATAGCATTAATCAACCAGCGGCCGAGTCCCGGCCAGCTGAAGACCATCTCGGTAATCATCGCCAGAGTCAGCATGGTCGAAAACTGTAGCCCGAGGCGAGGGATAACCGGCGGCAGGGCGTTGTGCAGAACGTGGCGGAGCAAAATCGTACGCCGCGAGACGCCGCGGGTGGCGGCGGCCTTCACGTAGTTGGCATCAAACACTTCGCTGGTGCTGATGCGCATCAGGCGGATCACTTCGGTGGTGGGGGCGACTGCCAGCGTCAGCACCGGCAGCACCATATGGCGTACGGCGCTGACGATCATTTCATGGCGCCACGGCGAGTCGGAGAGCCAGGCGTCAATCAGCGCAAAACCGGTGACCGTCTTCACCTCGTACAGCAGGTCGAAACGCCCGGAGACCGGGAACCAGCCGAGAGTCAGAGAGAAAAAGAGCGTCAGCAGCAGCGCCAGCCAGAACACGGGAATCGAGAAACCAAGCAGCGCCAGGGCGCTGATCAGCGTATCGGGCCACTTGTTGCGCATAATCCCCGCCAGCATACCGACGGGGATACCCACCAGCAGCGCGAAGCCAAACGCGAGGATACACAGCTCCATGGTGGCCGGGAAAACCTCTTTCAGCTGTTCGGAAATCAGCTGACCGTTAATGCTGGAGACACCGAAGTCCCCGTGCAGCAGCCCGCCGAACCAGAACTGCCAGGCGTTCCACAGCGAGGCACCCTGCAGCGGGGCGTGGGGGGTAAAATAGCTCAGACTGAAGCCGACGAAGGTCAGGAAAAAGAGCGTGACCAGCAGTAGCAGCAGGCGGCGCAGGGTAAAAATAATCATGGTTTTTTCACCTCGTCTTTTTTCTCCCGCGAGACCCCCGCAAAGGAGGCGTTGCCAAACGGACTCAGTATCAGACCTTTCATATCATAGCGATACGCCTGCAGACGCAGCGATGAAGCCAGCGGCAGCACCGGCAGCTCACGAGCGAGGATATGCTGCGCCTCTTTATAGGCTTCAATGCGCGACGCCAGTTGCTGGGAGCGCAGGGCCTTTTGCAACACTTCGTCAAATTCGCGATTGCACCAGTGGGCGAAGTTGGTCTGTGAGGCAATGGCCGCACAGCTCAGCAGCGGGCGGAAAAAACTATCCGGGTCGTTGCTGTCCGTGGCCCAGCCGGAGAGCGTCAGATCGTGGTTCATGTCCATCAGCCTGGCTTCCTGGAAACGGCCTTCGACCGGCACAATAATCACCTTCACGCCAATTTGCGCCATGTCCGCCTGAATCAGCTCGGCGGTCTTCAGCGGGCTGGGGTTCCAGGCCTGTGAGCTGGTGGGCACCCAGAGCTTAAGCGTCAGATTCTCCAGCCCCAGCGCTTTGAGGCGCTCGCGGGCTTCTTTCGGGTTGTATTCGGTAATTTTAGCGTCGTTATCGTAGGCCCACGAAGCGCGCGGCAACATCGAGGCGGCGGTTTCCGCCGTCCCGTAGTAAATAGACTGCATCAGGCGTTGGTTATTGATAGCCAGCGCCAGCGCATGGCGCACTTCCGGTTTATCCAGCGGTGGCCGGGCGGTATTGAACGCCAGCCAGGCGATATTCATTCCCGGGCGCAGGGTCAGACGCAGACGGGGATCGTCGCGTAAAATGGTCAACTGGCTGGCGGCAGGCCAGGCCAGAACGTCGCACTCCCCGGTGAGCAGTTTCGACAGGCGGCCGGTGCCGCCGGAACCGAGGTCGATCACCACCTGCGGCATCAGCGGTTTGCCGCGCCAGTAGTCCGGGTGACGCTGCAGGCGCACGTACTGCCCGGCGCGATACTCTTCAAGCTGGAACGGGCCGGTACCAACCGGCTGACGGTCAAGCTGTTCCGGACGATCGGCTTTGGTTAACTTTGCGCCGTATTCTGCAGACATGACCGACGCATAGTGGGTCGCCAGGTGCCAGAGGAACGAAGCATCCGGATACTTCAGGCGAAATTCGACGGTCTGGCTGTCCAGCTTGCGCACGCTTTCTACGCTGTCGGCGAACTGTAAACTGTCGAAATAGGGGAAGCTGCTGCCGTTGACGCTGTGCCACGGATCGTCGCGGTTAAAAATACGACTGAAGGTGAAAATCACATCGTCAGCGTTAAAGGCGCGGGTGGGTTTAAACCAGGATGTCGACTGGAAAGGGACGTGGCTACGCAGATGAAAGCGGTAAGTCGCGCCGTTATCCAGTACTTCCCAACTTTCGGCCAGTTCTGGGACCAGACGGTAGGTATAGGGATCGACATCCAGCAGGCGATCGTATAGCTGGGCGGCTAAGGTGTCGACAATCAGACCGCTGCTGACTTTCTGCGGGTTAAAAGTATTAACCTGGCCGCTTACGCAGTAAACAAAGCCGCTATCGCGAATATCGGCATTCGCGGGCAGCGTGGGCGCGGCAAGAGCCTGCCCGCACAGCAGCGACGCTACTGCGAGAAGAGAAGATATTTTCAGGCGCATAATGTTTTTATGATGACGGAGCAGTGCTCCATCTTATTAATATTGAATGACATATTCCATCACCTTCAACGCTCACAGGGACACTATCACGGCGACGGCGTCGGTTCGCATGCCTGTCACGCCGCTACGTCGAGTATACCTCGTAAAATCACCCGGCGTTTTAATCCGCCATCCCCCTGAATAAACGGACAACGCGCACGAAAGTATGGGGCTGCCGATCGTGATGCTGCAAAGGGGGTTACGGATTGATATTTATCAAAAACCTGAGGATATGGTGCTCTTTCAGGCGCTTCCCGGCATATTCATGCGCTGTATGGCGGATAATGAAACATGGTATCTTTTTATCGCCACTTTCTCCAGTTGGCTGTTCGTTCGCCGACGCTTACAGCGCAAGTAAGCGGTTATATCGACCCATGTAGTCCCTGGGGGTGATTTCGATAGCCTTCCCGCCCCGATGGGTGGCAACAAAGCTTCGCAGCACCAGCCCGCTACGCTTCTCGCTAATTTCCCAGCCCTGATCCCGGTAGGAATCCAGGGTTGAACGGATACATAAATCGGAGAAGATCATCATCACGGAGAGGGCGGGCGATCGATGGTTTTTCATTGTGTGGGTCAAACTGACATGGGCCGCATAGCGACTAAGAGTATGAATATTAACCGGAATCATGTGCATTTTCAGTCCATTGAACGATGATGCGCAGACTATAATTCACATTGGTGGATCTTACCAGTTACAAGTAATTAACCCAGGCGGGGTGACTTCGCTGGTGGTGAGGCGGGATAATGCGGGCGGTCTGGCAACCTGCCCGCAGTGTTTATGCTCTGTCAGGCGAGCGATTGCGACAGATTTGCCAGCGCGAATTTAAGCACGCTGTCGCCGTTGAATGAGGCGTAGGGCAGACTCTCAATAACCGCAATCTCCTGCTTATCTTGCAGCACGTTAGCGATTTCATCCTTTTTATATTGAATATGCGGTGCCACCAAAACGGCGTGGTAGGCTGGCGCAACGCTAAACACATTCTCCAGTCCTACGGCGCTAATTAACAGATTCAGACCCTGAGCATCCGCTATTTTTTGCATTTTCTTCGCTAAGATGTTTGCCGTCTCGCCTGACAGGCAACATATCAGTAACTTTTTCACGGTTTTATCCTCGATGGAGTAGCGAAACTACCTTATTCCGCTTTCACCGTAGATAATGCGTGGCGCATCAATTTTGTCTGACATATTTATCCGCACGGCGAGACAGGCGAGAGAAAAGTGCGGCCGCACCAGCGAGCGTGCGAGTATTGGTTTTGTGACGGCGTCACTTTTACGATGCAGATGACGCCGATTGTCCAGCATGCCCGGTCCGCCTGGCTGCCCATTCGGCGCTCCATGATGGTGTTTAACCCGGCTACCGAAGCGAGCCGGGTGAAAATACATCATGGGATACAGTAAGGAAAACAGTGATTCGATGGGGGCGAGATTAGCCACTGAGTGGGGTAAATTCGTAGAGAACCAGGGCGTTGCTTTCCAGCGAATCGACGACATGCCAGCCGTTTTCCGGCCGCTCTTCTGAGACACTCAGCGCCGGGCGTGCTTTGTGCATTATCCAGTGATAATCCTCTTCATCCGGCCCGCTCTGGCTGCGGAATGCGTCAAAAAGTGGGAATAACGCCCCGTGATGGCGATCGAAAAGATGCTGTTTAACCCGCCAGCGGCCCTCCAACCCCGATAGCTGCACGCTATAGGGCTGGCTGAAGCGTTGGATAAAAGCTTCTTCGCTGGAGAGCCAGGGGTTGAACACTACCGTATTGCGTAACAACAGCTGATAATGTTCCCCGTGACGTAACAGCAGCAGATTTTTGTCATTCACCAGTACCTCCCCACGCAGCCGCCGCCAGAGCCACAGCACCCAGTAAACCGGGCGCGGGAGGCCGTGCAGATAGTGCAGCGCCAGGCTCGAGGTATCCAGCTTGCCGTTGGCACGCGCTTCACCTTGCAGACCTGAATTGAGCCAGAACCCGGCTAGCCATACCTGATCCGCCAGCCCCAGCAGGTTATCCATCAACAGCGCGCCGCGAAAGAAACGACCGTTGGTGTCGCGGGTGTTGCCGGTCAATGTATTCCACGAGAGCAGCCAGACGGGGAGCGACAGCTGGCGCTGGCGCAGGGCGCTGTGGATCTGGCGCAGTTTATGTACCGGGTAGTTTTCGCTGGCGGCCAGCCTGCTGCTATCGAGCTGGGCCAGATCCAGCAGCTCATTCGCGTCGGCCTGGCAGGCGAGAAAACTGGCTTCGCTCAACAGCGGCGAACGGAGCAGCGCGTCTTCACCAATGGTGTTCTCCGGGAAGCGATGCCAGATCCCCAACTGCGGCTGCGGCAGTATCGCCCGCAGCGCGTCGCTCTGCTGCTGCCAGGCATGCTGGCGCGCCTCTTCGCTGGCCTGTGGCGACCAGTGCCAGACAAATCGCCAGCTGGCGAGCGTCGTCGGGGGGAAATGATTCGCGGCGAGGCGTAAAAAACGCTGTAGCAGATCGCAGCGGGTGGTCAGCCCGGTATGCAAAATCAGCCCCCAGCCCCTGCTGGTCAGCCAACTGAAAAGTTGCTGCAACTGGTACCAGCAGGCATAGCCTGCCATCTGCGGGTCATCCCAGCCGGTCGCGAACAGTCTGCTGCTGAGAAACGGATCGTTAATATCAATCGCGTAGACTGGGAGGCTATCGTGCAGCCGTTCCAGCTCGCGGCGGACATCTTCACGTAATAAATCATCCAGCTCACGGACGGTGACCACGATTCGGGTGTGGCGTAATGGCGCGGCGCGGCTCGGCAACTGGCGTAGATCAATCTGGCGGGTCTGCTGCGGATTCAGCAACGGCGGAGGATTATCCCAGCCGTGTTTCTCCGGCTCATTCAACCGGGCATAGATGCGCTCCACGGCGACCGGCTGCCAGATATCGGCCTGACCGGCGCGTGAACGACTGTACTCTTGAGGGCTCTGCGGATGCTGCTGGCGAAACTGACGCGGGGTCAGTTCATGCAGTCGTTTAAACAGGTCGCTCATGATGCGGGTGCTGGCAAACCCTTGTTCCTGGGCAATCTGCTGTACCGGCTTGCGGGTGGTAAGGAGCTGTTCCGCTGCTTTGTTGAGCCGCAGTGTGGTTATGTACTGCATAAAGCTTACGCCGACCTCTTTGCGAAACAGGCGCGATAGCCAGGCTTCGGAAACAAATTCAGCCGCGGCGACATCCTGTAGCGAAAGCCGCTGCTGATAGTTGGCGTCGATACGTGCCACCACCCGAGCAATGCGGCGGCTCCACTTCTCCCCCCCACGCTGTGTCCTGGCGATGACGGGCCGGGTATAGCGAGTGGCCAGCAGCAGGGCAATTTCACTGAGCCAGCGATTGGCCTCCAGACGGTAGCGGGACTGGTGATTAACCAGTTCAATGACCAACAGCTGGCGCATCAGATGGCGCAGGTTATCATCGGCATCGCGAGTGGCGTCAGAAACCTGGTAGTCGACGGCGAAAAAATCACCGTCAAGACGCGTCAGCCAGCCGTAAGACAGGGTCAGCAGCATGACCGCATTGGCGTCCGCTGCGGTCAGGCTCCAGCGCTGATGACGGTTCACTATCGCCAGGTTGTCAGCAGGCAACGGTTGGCGAAGATCGCCGTCATGCAGCACGACGCTGCCTTCCAGCACCCACAGCAATGTTAATGCATCGCTATCCTGCTGACTGTACTGACGAACATCGCGAACCACGACGCTAAAATCGCCTGATGAATGGTGTTCCACCGTAACGTCCTCTCAAAGACAAAAAATAACAGGTTATTTTTTGTCATAACCGATTTGTATGAAAAACACTCATGAATAATCCGTCAATATAAAACAAAAAACAGCGCATCGGAGGCTTTTTAACCGCATAAACTCGAAAGTGTCGCGCAAACCCCATGAAGGAATAACAAAAATGACACATCCACTTATTGAGGCATTACAGGTTAATGAAGCGCAGTTTATTGCTCTGCGTCGCCGTTTCCATCAGCAGCCGGAGATCGGCTTCGAAGAACATCACACCAGCGATGAAGTCGCCCGCCTCCTCGCCGGATGGGGCTATGAGGTGCATCGTGGTCTGGCGGGAACCGGCGTGGTCGGAACGTTAACCGTCGGCAGCGGCCAGCGTCGCCTCGGCCTGCGCGCCGATATGGATGCGCTGCCGATGCAGGAGGCGAGCGGTAAAGCCTGGGCCAGTCAGGTTGATGGCCGTTTTCACGGTTGCGGTCATGACGGGCACACCACCACGCTCCTTTACGCTGCCGAGTATCTGGCGCGTACCCGGCAATTTAATGGCACGCTACAGCTGATTTTCCAGCCTGCTGAGGAGCTGCTGTACGGCGGTCGGGTCATGGTGGAGGACGGCCTGTTTGATAAATTCCCCTGTGACTTGATCTTTGGTCTGCACAATATGCCGGGGCAAGCGCTGGGTAAAATTGGCCTGCGCAATGGCGCCATGATGGCCTCCTCCGATACCTTGCATATTGAGGTCAAGGGCGTGGGCGGGCACGGGGCGGTACCGGAGCATACCGTTGACGCCACGCTGGTTGCCTGTCACATCACGCTGGCGCTGCAATCCATCGTTTCACGCAATATCACGCCATTTGAACCGGTGGTGGTGACCGTCGGCAGTATTCAGGCGGGACATGCGCCAAACATTATCAACGATAAGGTGCTGATGAAGCTGACGGTCCGCACGCTGAACGAGCAGGTGCGTGAAACGGTTCTGCAGCGTATTCATGATATTGCCGTTGCACAGGCGGAAAGCTTTAACGCTACCGCCACTTTAACCCATGTCAACGGCAGCCCGGTGTTGAAAAACGATCCCGCTGCGAATCAGATGGTGCGCCAGGTGGCGACGTCGCTGTTTGGCGAGGCGCAGGTGGGGGAGGTGAAACCCTTTATGGGCAGCGAAGATTTTGCCTTTATGCTCGAACATAATCCGAACGGGTGCTACTTCACTATCGGCGCCGGAGACGAAGCGGATCGCTGTATGGTGCATAACCCCGGATATGATTTTAACGACGAGATCCTGGTCAAGGGCGCGGCGCTGTGGTGCGGCCTGACAGAACATTATCTGCGCTAACGACCCGCGACGGGGAGGACCCTATTATGAGCTCCGTATCTCTGACCGACACACCGTTTGTCGGCACCGATCGCCTGCTGGCGGGCATTGTGCTGAGCGTGCTGACCTTCTGGTTGTTTGCTCAGTCGGTCATCAATGTTGTGCCAGCTATGAAAAGTAGTCTGGATATTTCCCTTGAGACGCTGACACTCGCCGTCAGCCTCAGTGCACTCTTCAGCGGCTGCTTTGTTGTCGCCAGTGGCGGGCTGGCGGATAAGTTTGGCCGGATGCGCATGACCCATATTGGCTTAGGATTGAGTATTGCCGGGAGTGCTTTGTTGATCCTGGCCCAGGGGCCAGGGCTGTTTCTCGCCGGACGCGTTTTACAGGGGCTGTCGGCGGCCTGCATCATGCCCGCTACCCTGGCATTGATCAAAACCTGGTACCAAGGCAAGGCCCGCCAACGTGCAGTCAGCTTCTGGGTTATCGGTTCGTGGGGCGGTAGCGGGCTGTGTTCGTTCGTCGGGGGAGCCATCGCCACCGGGCTCGGCTGGCGCTGGATCTTCGGCTTTTCCATTGTCGTTGCGCTGGTGGCGCTGATGCTGCTTCGCGGCACGCCGGAAAGCCGTAGCGCCGGCGCGCAGCAGCAAAAGCTGGACATCAGCGGTCTGTTGAGCCTGATCGCGTCATTGGTACTGTTGAATCTGTTTATCAGTAAGGGGCACGGCTGGGGCTGGAGCAGCGGCCTGTCACTGACGATGTTTGCCGGTTCGCTGCTGGCGGCGGGGTTTTTCATCCGCAGCGGACGGCGCAAAGGGGACTCCGCGCTGATTGATTTTGCCCTGTTTCGCAATCGGGCCTACAGCGCCGCCGTGCTGTCAAACTTTCTGCTTAACGGCGCGATTGGCACGATGATGATCACCAGTATCTGGCTACAAAAAGGGCACAATATGAGCCCGCTGGAGACCGGCGGTATGACGCTGGGCTATCTGGTGACCGTTCTGGCGATGATCCGCGTGGGGGAAAAGCTGCTTCAGCGCTACGGGGCGAGGCTGCCAATGATGACCGGGCCGCTCTTAACCGCCGTGGCGATTGTGCTAATCTCCTGCACCTTTCTCGATAAATCGCTCTATATTGTCACCGTCTTTCTCAGCAATGTGCTGTTTGGCCTCGGGCTGGGGTGCTATGCGACACCGTCTACCGACACGGCGGTCGTGAACGCGCCGGAAAACAAAGTGGGCGTCGCCTCGGGGATTTACAAGATGGGCAGCTCGCTAGGGGGGGCGATGGGGATTGCGGTGACGGCGTCACTTTTCGCGCTGTTTTTACCGCTCGGTATGGCCAGCGCCGCGCAGTATGCGCTGTGGTTTAACGCGGCGATGTGCCTGGGGGCCACGCTGGTCAGCGCCCTGATGCTGCCGCGCAGGCCTCATAGCTGATGTTTTTTGAGCAGCGCCCGCAACTGGTGGTAGGTTAGCCCGAGCAGCGCCGCCGCCTGTTTCTGATTGTACTTCGCCTGCTGCAGACTGGTCTGCAGCAGGTTTTTTTCTTGTTGCTGCTGGAAGGCCCGCAGATCCAGAGGCAGCGCTGGCCCGGCGGGATTTGCGGCAACGTCTGCGGGAGGCGACTGCAACGACAGAGATTGATGAAAAGGATTAATGATGATGTTGTCCAGTTCGCTGTCGCTGGTGCCGTGGCGATAGACCGAGCGCTCGACCACGTTTTTCAGCTCGCGTATATTTCCCGGCCAGCGGTAGCCGAGCAGCGTTTCGCGGGCGCGGTCGCTGAAGCCGGGAAACAGCGGCAGCCCCAGCTCACGACACATCTGGATAGCAAACTGATTTGCCAGCAGCATAATGTCGCTCTGTCTGTCGCGCAGCGGCGGCAGCTGCACCACATCGAAGGCGAGGCGGTCGAGGAGGTCGGCGCGGAAATGGCCGGCCTCGACCATCTGCGGCAGGTCGGCGTTGGTGGCGCACACCAGACGCACGTTGACCTGCAGCGGCTGACTGCCGCCCACGCGCTCCAGTTCGCCATATTCAATCACCCGCAGCAGCTTTTCCTGAACCAGCATCGGCGCTGTCGCCAGTTCATCCAGGAACAGGGTTCCGCCGTCGGCGCGCTCAAAGCGCCCCGGATGACGCTTGCTGGCGCCGGTAAAGGCGCCGGCTTCATGACCAAACAGTTCGCTATCCAGCAGATTTTCATTCAGCGCCGCGCAGTTGAGGGAGATGAACGGTCCCTGCCAGCGCGAAGAGAGAAAGTGCAGGCGGTTGGCGATAAGCTCTTTACCGGTACCGCGCTCGCCAATGACCAGCACCGGCTTGTCCAGCGGCGCCAGCCGCGACACCTGTTCCAGCACCTCGAGAAAGCTGTTCGCTTCTCCGAGCAGATTGTCCTTGTATTCCGCCATGATGAAATTCGCCATTTAATCGTGTGATTCACCAGGTTACTCTAGCAACCCGTTGTGCAGATAACAACCACCCCTTTTAAAATCAACAGGATAAAAAGTTGGCACAGGATTTGTATTAACCAACGTAAGTATCACACAGGCCACCGCCTGAAATCAGAACTATGAGGATCAACGTTATGGGTATTTTTTCTCGTTTTGCCGACATCGTGAACGCCAACATCAACTCCCTGCTGGAGAAAGCGGAAGATCCGCAGAAGCTGGTTCGCCTGATGATCCAGGAGATGGAGGATACGCTGGTCGAAGTGCGTTCGACCTCGGCGCGTGCGCTGGCGGAAAAGAAACAGCTGAGCCGCCGCATCGAACAAGCGCTTGCCCAGCAGGCCGAGTGGCAGGAAAAAGCGGAACTGGCGCTGCGTAAAGACAAAGAAGATCTGGCGCGCGCCGCGCTTATCGAAAAACAAAAGCTGACCGACCTTATCGGCAGTCTGGAAAATGAAGCGCAGATGGTGGATGAAACGCTGACGCGCATGAAAAAAGAGATTGGTGAGCTGGAGAATAAACTGAGCGAAACCCGCGCTCGCCAGCAGGCGCTGACGCTGCGTCATCAGGCGGCCAGCTCTTCCCGCGATGTGCGTCGTCAGCTGGATAGCGGTAAAATTGATGAAGCGATGGCGCGTTTTGAATCCTTTGAACGCCGCATCGATCATATGGAAGCCGAAGCGGAAAGCCACGGTTTTGGTAAACAGAAAACGCTGGATCAGCAGTTTGCCGACCTGAAGGCGGATGATGAAATCAGCGCGCAGCTGGCGGCGTTGAAAAGTAAAATGAACCAAAACAACTAATGGCATACGCCAGCGCCCTCAGGACCGGTGGGCCGGGTCCGGCGGTTGCGGCTAATGTCGGCCGTAACCCGGTGCCCTGACGTTCTGAAGGATAACGCGTTGCGGCGCTGCCATGCGCCGCAGTTCACTCACTGTAAGGAGTACACATGAGTACGCTTTTTATTGCCATACCCCTGACGCTGTTCGTGCTGTTCGTTTTACCGGTCTGGCTTTGGCTGCACTACAACAACCGCACCGCGAGCGGCAACTTATCGCAGAATGAACAGCAGCGTTTGCTGCAACTGACCGACGATGCAAAGCGCATGCGCGAACGTATTCAGACGCTGGAAGACATTCTTGATGCCGAACATCCGAACTGGAGAGACAAATAATGGGCGGACTGGATCTGAATAAAAAACTGTGGCGCGTGCCGCAGCGCGGCATGGTAAAAGGCGTTTGCGCCGGTATCGCGCAGTATCTGGATGTGCCGGTCAAGCTGGTACGGCTGATTACCGTGCTGGCGATGATCTTTGGCCTGTTTTTCTTTGTGGTGGTGGCGTACATCATCCTGACATTCGCTCTCGATCCGATGCCGGAAAGTGAATTGTACGGCGAGAAAATGCCGACCAGCGGTGAGCTGCTGGCGGCGGCGGATCAAGAGCTGGCGGCCAGCGAACGCCGCCTGCGCGAAATGGAACGCTATGTCACGTCGGATACCTTTACGTTACGCAGCCGTTTTCGCCAGCTCTAACTGAAATCTGAGGTCACGTATGAATATAAAATGGCAGCAGGCGGGGCAAAAAGTGAAACCCGGCCTGAAAATCGCGGGCAAGCTGGTTGTGCTGACCGCGTTACGTTATGGCCCGGCGGGCGTTGCCGGCTGGGCGGTGAAATCGGTGGCGCGTCGGCCATTAAAAATGCTGCTGGCGGTGGCGCTGGAACCGTTGCTCAGCCGTCTGGCCAATCGTTTTGCCCGCGGGATGAAATGATCGAACGAGGCGATGCGTCAGGCGCATCGTACCGACGTCGACGGGGTGGACGGGGTGAACTCGCGCAGGCGCGCCTGCGCGCAGCCCCTGAGGTGAATGCCATCAGCGCTCAGCCTCCGGCATCACGGGCGGGAATCTTTCAACTTATCCTCATCTAATAGCTTATAATCAAAGCACTTTCCTTCAGAGCATAACAGGATGGCAATGAAGCGATTCAAAACTGAATTTAATGCGCTGGTGAACCGCGGCGTTGACCGCCATTTGCGTCTGGCGGTCACGGGCTTAAGCCGCAGCGGCAAAACCGCCTTTATCACCGCGCTGGTCAATCAACTGCTGAATATTCACTCCGGGGCGCGTCTGCCGCTGCTCAGCGCGGTGAGAGAAGAGCGCCTGCTGGGCGTTAAGCGGGTTCCGCAACGTGATTTCGGCATTCCACGTTTCACCTATGACGAAGGGCTGGCGCAGCTGTACGGTTCGCCGCCGGTGTGGCCGACGCCAACCCGCGGGGTAAGCGAAATTCGTCTGGCTCTGCGCTATCGCTCCAGCGAATCGCTGCTCCGCCATTTTAAAGAAACCTCCACGTTGTACCTGGAAATCGTCGATTACCCGGGCGAATGGCTGCTTGATTTACCGATGCTGGCGCAGGATTACCTCAGCTGGTCGCGACAGATGACCGGCCTGCTGCAAGGGCAGCGTGAGGCGTGGTCGGCCCGCTGGCGTCAGCTCTGTGATGGGCTGGACCCACTGGCGCCGGCGGATGAAAATCGTCTGGCGGAGATTGCCGCCGCATGGACGGAGTATCTGCATGCCTGCAAGCGAGAAGGGCTGCACTTTATTCAGCCGGGGCGCTTTGTGCTGCCGGGGGATATGGCCGGGGCGCCGGCCCTGCAGTTTTTCCCCTGGCCGGACGTGGATGCGATCGGCGAAGCGAAACTGGCCCAGGCGGATAAACACAGCAACGCCGGGATGCTGCGCGAGCGCTTTAAATATTACTGCGAAAAAGTGGTCAAGGGCTTTTACAAAGACCATTTCCTGCGCTTCGACCGCCAGATCGTGCTGGTGGACTGCCTGCAGCCGCTGAACAGCGGTCCGCAGGCCTTTAACGATATGCGTCTGGCGCTGACTCAGCTGATGCAGAGCTTCCATTACGGTCAGCGAACCCTGTTCCGCCGCCTGTTTTCCCCGGTGATCGACAAGCTGCTGTTTGCCGCGACCAAAGCCGATCACGTTACCGTCGATCAGCACGGCAATATGGTTTCCCTGCTGCAGCAGCTGATTCAGGACGCCTGGCAGAATGCCGCGTTCGAAGGCATCAGTATGGATTGCCTCGGGCTGGCATCGATTCAGGCGACGCAGAGCGGGTTGATTGAGGTGAACGGCGAGAAGATCCCCGCGCTGCGCGGCAACCGCCTGAGCGACGGTCAGCCGCTGACCGTCTACCCCGGAGAGGTTCCGGCCCGGCTGCCGGGACAGGCGTTCTGGCAGCAGCAGGGGTTTCAGTTTGAGAATTTCCGTCCGCAGGTGATGGACGTCGATAAGCCGCTGCCGCATATCCGCCTGGATGCCGCGCTTGAATTTTTGATCGGAGATAAATTGCGATGAGCGAACCTTTAAAACCGCGTATCGACTTCGACGGTCCGCTGGAAGCGGAGAAAATGGCGGCGCTGAAATCGGCCCGTGCTTTTGACGGTGCAGAGGCGGCGAAGTTTGCCCCGGCGCGAGTCGATGCCCCGGAGGAGGACGAGGGGGCGGCAGAAGCGGTGGTTGAATCGGTTCTGCGGCCGAAACGCAGCTTATGGCGCCGCATGGTCAGCGCCGG
This sequence comes from Raoultella sp. T31, assembly GCF_002806725.1. Classification (NCBI taxonomy): domain Bacteria; kingdom Pseudomonadati; phylum Pseudomonadota; class Gammaproteobacteria; order Enterobacterales; family Enterobacteriaceae; genus Klebsiella; species Raoultella sp. T31. The sequence goes on along the minus strand of NZ_PIBO01000010.1, from coordinate 42,895 downwards.
TCTGGCTATTTTTGGCGTCAGCGTGGTGGCGCAGGGCGTACAGTGGACCCTGAGCGCCTGGCAAACCCAGGACTGGATTGCGCTGGGCGGCTGCGCGGCGGGAGCGCTGATTGTCGGCGCCGGTGTCGGGTCGGTCGCCACCGAATGGCGGCGGCTGTGGCGCCTGCGCCAGCGCGCCCACGAGCGCGATGAGGCGCGGGATTTGCTGCACAGTCATGCGGTCGGAAAAGGGCGCGCGTTTTGCGAGAAACTGGCGCAGCAGGCCGGGCTGGATCAGGCGCATCCTGCGCTGCAACGCTGGTATGCGGCGATTCATGAAACGCAAAACGACCGGGAAGTGGTCAGCCTGTATGCGCAGCTGGTACAGCCGGTGCTCGATGCCCAGGCGCGACGGGAAATCAGCCGTTCGGCGGCGGAGTCCACGCTGATGATCGCCGTCAGCCCGCTGGCGCTGGTGGATATGGCCTTTATCGCCTGGCGTAATTTACGCCTGATCAACCGTATCGCCACGCTGTATGGCATTGAGCTGGGTTATTACAGCCGCCTGCGTCTGTTCCGCCTGGTGCTGCTGAATATCGCCTTTGCCGGTGCCAGCGAGCTGGTGCGGGAAGTGGGTATGGACTGGATGTCGCAGGACCTGGCGGCCAGACTCTCGGCGCGTGCGGCGCAGGGGATTGGCGCCGGACTGCTCACCGCGCGTCTGGGGATTAAGGCCATGGAACTGTGCCGCCCGCTGCCGTGGATTGCTGATGATAAGCCGCGGCTGGGCGATTTCCGCCGTGAACTGATAGGTCAGCTGAAAGAGACGCTGCAAAAAAGTAAAAGCGGTCCACAGCCCTGATCGCCTTTTGAAAACCGCCGCCCGAACGGCGGTTTTCGCTCGCTTCCGCAGCCGTCGGGGCTTTGAACGGATATCTTTACGCCATAACGGCCGTTTTTCCGCGATGCTGTCAATAATTGTTGACAGCTATCTTCACGCCAGCAAATAACTGTCCTATTATTCATCGGTCATTGGCCTTTTTAGGGTGAATACTCCCATGCGTCTTGAAGTCTTTTGTGAAGACCGTCTTGGTCTGACTCGTGAATTGCTTGATTTGCTGGTGCTCCGCGGGATCGATCTGCGCGGCATCGACATTGATCCCATTGGCCGAATTTATCTTAATTTTGCCGAGCTGGAGTTTGCCAGCTTCAGCAGCCTGATGGCGGAAATCCGCCGGATTGCCGGCGTGACCGACGTGCGTACCGTGCCGTGGATGCCGTCGGAACGCGAACACCTGGCGCTCAGCGCGCTGCTGGTGGCGATGCCGGAGCCGGTGCTGTCGCTGGACACCAAAGGCAAGGTTGAGCTGGCGAACCCCGCCAGCTGCCAGCTGTTTGCGCAGAGCCCGGAGCGGCTGCGCAGTCATCCGGTCGCCCAGTTAATTACCGATTTTAACGTCCAGCGCTGGCTGGAGAGCAGCCCGCTGGAGTCGCATAGCGAACATGTGGTGGTTAACGGCCAGAACTTCGTGCTGGAAATCACTCCGGTGTATCTTGAAGGCGAACACGGCGAACGGGTTCTGACCGGCGCGGTGGCAATGCTGCGTTCCACCGTCCGGATGGGGCGGCAACTGCAAACCATGACCACGCAGGACACCAGCGCCTTTAGCCAAATCCTCGCCGTCGGCCCGAAAATGCGCCATGTCGTCGAGCAGGCCCGCAAGCTGGCGATGCTCAGCGCGCCGCTGCTGATCGTCGGCGATACCGGAACCGGCAAAGATCTACTCGCCCACGCCTGCCATCTCGCCAGCCCGCGGGCAAGCAAACCCTATCTGGCGCTGAACTGTGGTTCCATCCCGGAAGATGCGGTGGAAAGCGAGCTGTTTGGCGACGCCATTCAGGGTAAAAAAGGGTTCTTTGAGCAGGCGAACGGCGGTTCGGTTCTGCTGGATGAAATCGGTGAAATGTCGCCGCGGATGCAGACCAAGCTGCTGCGTTTTCTCAATGACGGCACCTTCCGGCGCGTCGGGGAAGATCACGAGGTTCACGTCGATGTGCGGGTCATCTGCGCGACGCAGAAAAATCTGCTGGAGCTGGTGCAGAAGGGATTATTCCGCGAGGATCTCTACTACCGCCTCAACGTGCTCACCCTCTACCTGCCGCCGCTGCGCGACTGTCCGCAGGATATCATTCCGCTGACGGAGCTGTTTGTTTCCCGGTTTGCCGACGAGCAGGGGATCCCGCGACCGAAGCTTTCCGCCGACCTCAGCACGGTGTTGACCCGCTATAGCTGGCCCGGCAACGTTCGCCAGCTGAAGAACGCGGTTTACCGCGCGCTGACCCAGCTCGAAGGCTATGAGATGCGTCCGCAGGATATTCTGTTGCCGGATCACGATGTGGCCTCGCTGCCGGTTGGCGAAGAGGCGATGGAAGGGTCGCTGGATGATATTACGCGTCGCTTTGAACGCTCGGTCCTGACCCAGCTTTATCGCAGCTTCCCGAGTACCCGTAAGCTGGCGAAGCGTCTCGGCGTATCGCATACCGCGATCGCCAACAAGCTGCGTGAATACGGTCTGAACCAGAAAAAAGGCGAAGAGTAGCGCGATCACCGGCGGCTCAGGCGGCCGGTGACCATCTGATGTCAAGGAGGCTTCTGCCTTTCGTCCGCTTCTGGATATACTCAGTTTTCTTCATCTTTTAGGAATACGGATGTCAACTTCGCCGGGTCATCTGCTTCAGTGGATGAAACTGCTGGGACTCTCTGCCGGACTCTCCGGGGTTCTGTTCTGGCTGCACCTGCCTGCGGCATTGCTGCTGGGGCCGATGATCGCCGGAATAACCTTGAGTCTGCGCGGGGCGACCATTCGCGTTCAGCGGCCGTTTTTTATTGCCGCTCAGGCCATTATCGGCTGCATGATTGCCCGCACGTTGACCCCCTCTGTTTTTAGCGTCCTCATCGGGCACTGGCCGCTGGTGCTGCTTATCCTCTTCTCCACGCTTGCCGTCAGCGCGCTGGCGGGGTGGCTGCTGGTGCGCTATAGCGCGCTCCCCGGCGCCACCGGCGCGTGGGGCAGTTCGCCTGGCGGGGCGTCGGCCATGGTGGTGATGGCGCAGGATTACGGCGCCGACGTGCGGCTGGTGGCGCTGATGCAGTATCTGCGGGTGCTGTTTGTCGCGGGCGCGGCGGCGCTGGTGGTGCGTTTTGCCCTGGGCGATGATGCGCAGGCGATGACCCAGCAGATCGTCTGGTTCCCGCCAGTGACGTGGCAACTGCCGTGGACCCTGCTGCTGACGATGGTTGCGGGATGGCTGGGGCTGAGAATGCGTTTCCCGTCCGGCGCGATGCTCTTCCCGATGCTGGCGGGCGCGGTGGTGCGGGGAGAGGGCTGGTGGATGCTGGAGCTGCCCGAATGGCTGCTGGCGCTGGCGTATGCCGCCATTGGCTGGAGCGTTGGACTAAAGTTTAATCAAGAGATCTTCCTGCTGGCCCTGAAGACGCTGCCGCAGATTATCGCCGCCATTATCGGCCTGATTGTGGTTTGCGCGCTGATGGCGCTGGGGGTGACCCAGGTGCTGCCGCTCGATTTTATGACCGCTTATCTGGCGACAAGCCCCGGCGGGCTGGATACGGTGGCGATCATTGCCGCCGGTACGCGGGCGGATATGTCGTTTATTATGGCGATGCAGACGTTGCGCTTGTTTACCATTTTGCTGACCGGCCCAATGATTGCGCGTTTTATCTCGCGTTATGCGCCGCAGAAATAAACAAGCCTCCGCAGGACGGAGGCTTGAGGTAGCCGGAGGCTGGCGCTGACGCTGCCCTCCAGGATAGCCTGTGGTTTAGCCTTTCAGCGAAGCCAGGGCCGCATCGTAGTCCGGCTCTTCGGTGATTTCGTTCACCAGCTGGCTGTAAACAACCTGGTCATTTTCATCAACAACGACCACCGCACGTGCCGCCAGACCAGCCAGCGGACCGGCTGCAATGGCGACGCCGTAATCGGCGAGGAACTGCGGAGCGCGCAGCGTGGACAGGGTGACGACATTGTTCAGGCCTTCCGCGCCGCAGAAGCGAGACTGGGCGAACGGCAGGTCGGCAGAGATGCACAGCACCACGGTGTTATCCAGCTCGGAAGCCAGTTGGTTGAATTTACGAACCGATGCCGCGCAGACGCCGGTATCGATGCTCGGGAAAATATTCAGTACTTTACGTTTGCCGGCGAACTGGCTCAGCGCGACGTCAGAGAGATCTTTGGCGACCAGCGTAAACGGCTGCGCGGTAGCGCCAGCCTGCGGAATGGAGCCCTGAACAGCAACGGGGTTGCCCTGGAAATGCACGGTTTGTGACATGTTTATCTTCCTGTTTACATATAGTTAACGTCACGGATAGTGTATGACATCCGTTATCGGCACGGCAAATCCTATTTAATGTTTCCCCTGGAGGAACCTGGGAATGCGAAACCTGCGAGTGTACGAAGAAGCCTGGCCGTTACATACGCCTTTTGTGATTGCCCGCGGCAGCCGCAGCGAGGCGAAAGTGGTGGTCGTGGAAATTGAGGAGGACGGCGTCAAAGGGGTTGGCGAGTGTACGCCGTACCCGCGCTATGGTGAGAGCATCGCATCGGTCATGGCGCAGATCCTCACCATCGGCGAGCAGCTGGAAAGCGGGGTGACCCGCGAACAACTCCAGCATCTGCTGCCGGCCGGGGCCGCGCGCAACGCCGTAGATTGCGCGTTGTGGGATCTGCAGGCCCGTCGCGTCGGGAAAACGATTCCTCAACTGCTGGGCATCGGGCTCCCTGCCCATGTGGTGACGGCGCAAACGGTGGTGATCGGCCCTCCCGAACAGATGGCGGCCAGCGCCGCCGCGCTGTGGGAGAAGGGCGCCCGGTTGCTGAAGGTGAAACTGGATAATCATCTGATCAGCGAACGACTGATTGCCATTCGCAACGTAGTGCCGCAGGCGACGCTGATTGTGGATGCCAATGAATCCTGGTCCAGCGATGGCCTGGCGGCGCGCTGCCAGCTGCTGGCGGACATCGGCGTGGCTATGCTCGAACAGCCGCTTGCGGCGGACGCCGACGACGCGCTGGAAAATTTTATTCACCCGCTGCCGATCTGTGCCGACGAGAGCTGTCACACCCGTGAGAGCCTGCCGCAGCTGCGCGGGCGTTATGAGATGGTGAATATTAAGCTGGATAAAACCGGTGGCTTGACCGAGGCGCTGTTTCTGGCGCAGGAGGCCGGCGAGCTGGGGTTTGAACGAATGCTGGGCTGTATGCTCTGCACGTCGCGGGCGATTGCGGCGGCGCTCCCGCTGGTGCCGCTGGCGCGTTTCGCCGATCTGGATGGCCCGACCTGGCTGGCGGTGGATGTTGAGCCGGCGCTGCATTTCAGCACCGGCGTGCTTCATCTCTGAGCGTGCCAGCGCAGCAGATCCATCATCGCCGACAGATGCTTTTCCGTGGCTTCGTCGGCCGAGACAGGCGGAAACTCGGCGGTGATGCAGGGCAGGTCGATATCAGCGCACCAGCTGCCAAAAGAGCCGGGGGTTTCGTAACCGACGCTGCCGACCAGCGGCAGGGCGAACGCGTCGGCCAGCCACTGTCCCAGCTCGCTGTGGCCGGGATCTTCAATGCAGGCCAGCGGATCGTGGAAGGAGATGACCCACGCCGGGTGGATCTGATGGATCAGCTGGCACAGCGCCTGGGTTTCTGGTTCTGAGCCGGGCCTGTCACCGGTCAACAGCACCACGTCGCGCTGCTCTGCCGCGCTGTTCCAGCGATACACCGTTTCCCCTTCTTTCCAGTTTGCCGCGGGAAAGTTGCGGTTCAGATCGACGCCACGGGCGTTGGCCCGTAGTCCCAGCTGACAGCCATCGGGATTCACCGCCAGCACGACGTGATGGCGGCGTAATTCCGGCTTCAGGGTACGCAGCGCACAGGAGAGCGTCACGATCGATGAGTTTTCATCGCCGTGGGTACCGGCAAGAATCAGGCCGCTGCGGCTGTCCGCCAGCGGCGCAGGGAACCAGAGCAGCGGCGCGCCAAGATGTGACTGACCATAGCGCTGCGTACCGGGCGGGAAGGCGCCGCGCTGAGGGCGAGGACGGGAAACGGGCATAGGGCATCCTGTTAGCAGGTTATTTTCTGCAGTGTTGTGTAAAAGCCTCCCGGAATCAAATAGTTTCCTGAGGCGGTTAAATCGGTAGACATGTCAATTTTCTATCACAAGCCGTTTGCAATTTCAGGTGATGAAACAAATAATTATCGCTCTGCCAGCTCTGTTTTTTTATTTTAAAGGGGATCTCATGAAGTATCCTGTCACATTGACATGCGGCGCGCTGTGGTTAGCCAGCATTTCTTCTCTTGCCTGGGCGGCGGATGTCCCCCAGGGAACCGTATTAGCCGAAAAGCAGCTGCTGGTACGGCACATTAAAGATGAACCCGCATCATTAGATCCCGCTAAAGCCGTTGGCCTGCCGGAAATTCAGGTGATTCGCGATCTGTTTGAAGGTTTAGTCAACCAGGACGCGAAAGGCAATATTATCCCCGGCGTGGCGACCCGCTGGCAGAGTAACGATAACCGCGTCTGGACGTTTACCCTGCGTGATGACGCGCGCTGGTCCGATGGCTCGCCGGTGACGGCGCAGGATTTTGTCTATAGCTGGCAGCGTCTGGTCGACCCGAAAACCACGTCGCCTTTCGCCTGGTTCGCCGCGCTGGCGGGGATCGGCAACGCGCAAAATATTATCGACGGGAAAGCGGCGCCGCAAACGCTGGGCGTCACCGCCGTTGACGCGCGTACCCTGCGCGTGCAGCTGGATAAGCCGCTGCCGTGGTTCAGTAATCTGACGGCCAGCTTCGCGTTTTATCCGGTACAGAAGGCTAACGTCGAGAGCGGGGCCAACTGGACGCGTCCGGGCAATCTTATCGGCAACGGCGCTTACGTGTTAAAAGATCGCGTGGTTAACGAAAAACTGGTGCTCGTGCCGAACAGCCACTATTGGGATAATGCGAAAACGGTGATTCAGCAGGTGACTTTTGTCCCAATCAATCAGGAGTCCTCGGCAACGAAGCGCTATCTGGCCGGCGATATTGATATCACCGAGTCTTTCCCGAAGAATCTGTATCAGAAGTTGCTGAAGGAGATTCCGGGCCAGGTGTATACGCCGCCGCAGCTGGGAACCTATTACTACGCCTTTAATACTCAGAAAGGTCCCACCGCCGATGAGCGCGTGCGTCTGGCGCTGAGTATGACTATCGACCGTCGTCTGATGGCGGAGAAGATACTGGGAACCGGCGAAAAGCCGGCCTGGCACTTTACGCCGGACGTGACGGCCGGGTTTACCCCGCAGCCGTCGCAGATGGAAAGCATGAGCCAGGCGGAGCTGAATGCCCAGGCCAAAGCGCTATTGCAGGCGGCGGGCTACGGTCCTGGTCGTCCGCTGAAGTTAACGCTGCTGTATAACACGTCGGAAAACCACCAGAAAATCGCGATAGCGGTCGCTTCAATGTGGAAGAAGAATCTCGGCGTGGAGGTGAAGCTGCAGAATCAGGAGTGGAAAACCTATATCGATAGCCGCAATAGCGGCAATTTTGATGTGATTCGCGCCTCGTGGGTCGGGGATTACAATGAGCCTTCCACTTTCCTGTCGCTGCTGACCTCGACCCACAGCGGGAATATTTCCCGTTTTAACGACCCGACCTATGACAAGATTCTGAGCCAGGCGGCGCTGGAAACCTCGGATAAAGCGCGCAATGATGATTATAATGCGGCAGAAAAAATCATCATGAGCAAAGCGCCTGTTGCTCCCATTTACCAGTATACCAACGGGCGTTTGATTAAGCCGTGGCTGAAAGGCTATCCGATTAATAACCCGGAAGATGTTGCCTATAGTCGTACGATGTATATCGAAAAGCATCCGTAATTCTTACTTCAGCACCGTTTAACCCGGGCGCGCTATCCGCGCCCGGGTTTTTTGGCAATATTGCACCACCACGATGGCCCACTATAGCGCCGCGTCAGGCGGACAGGTAAATCTCATTTTCTTCAATCACCGCATGCTTTCGCGGATTGCCGTTATTTTAATCTGCTCAGTTTTTGGATTCGCGCCCCGTGCTCCGCATATTCTTATTAATATGAAGTAAATCCTTCATGGTGCAATACAATAAAAAAGCAATAAAATTCAACGATTGCCATATGTATGTTATACGGGAATTAAGTTCGCTGTCAGAATAATATTATTTGAATGAAATGATCGGCTTAATAGTGACTTTTTATTGTCGAGCAGCAACGGACTTCGCTGGCTGGCGAGAAGAGCCGTCGTTCTGGCGGCACAGCGGATGAGATGGCCCGGCGTTGGCGCACCCTTCGCGGGCAAGGGGGCGGCGGGATGACGGCGGCGAGCGCGCTCAGGTGGCCGGCAGACCACCGAGAGGGCAAACAGCATGTTAATGTCGCGGCACGGCCTGTCAACGTCAATCGCCTTTCGCTGTTGACAAGACAGTCAAATAACGCGCTTGATTAACCGACGAGAAATTAAAATCTTACTAATACACTATTAGTAATTGGATTTTCTTATGCGTAATGTTGCTAATACGCATGACCCGTGTGTTTAAAGCGACATCAATCGTTGACGAGGTATCGCGTTAAACTGGCCATGTCAGACTATCGATCGTTCAGTCAAATTCATTCAGTCAAATTCATTCGGGAAAGTTCACGGATGTGTATCTCTCCGGTTTTGCTTTTGTTATTAACGTCTTTTTTTGAACGTAAACTGCTGTTTTTTTCTGTCTTTGAGATAAGAAACGAGAGAAAAAACAGCAACCAGAAGCAGTACTATAGCTAATACTAAAAAGAATATGTTTGCCATATGGTTTAGTCCCCGGGAAGTTCATGGATATTCTTGCTTTTATGACAGCGAATCTACTCCAGGATTAAGAAAAATCCTAACTAAATATTTTAATAGAATGTAAGAAAAGTTTTTTTAATTCTGTTTGTGCTTTTCGTGTAGTGTTTTGTGCTAAAAATGAAAGGGTAATTAGCTTTATATTGTTATTTGTGACGGATTTTTCGCTCAAAAATACCGGGGGCGCAATGGCTGGCCTGTGCGGCAGGCAAATAGAGGCAAGAGGTCGATAGCTGGCGATATCTGGTTAATAACTCAATGAAAATGGCAACCGGGCGGCGTGTCGGGAGCGTGGGGTAAAAATAAGCGCGCAGGCCTCGCGGGAGACCTGCTGAAGCGGACGGTTTAGCACAATACGCGCGCGGATCGCCCGCGATGGTCATTCAGGAACGGGGTTCGGCGGGTCGTTCATCCATAAACGCTCAGCGGGGCTGTGTCCGAATGAGGAAGAAAAACGTAGGCAGATTCCGACCGGCGTCAGTCCACGTTATTGAAGTAGTCCCGCGCCACGGCTTCGACGCGCTTAGCATCAATGCCCGTTTTTTCGGTAATCAACTCAATGAACTGCCTGAAATTATCGCTCATCACATTACCGCCGTCCCAATGGGCGACGTAGAAGCGGCACTGATAGCGATAAAAGTGGAGGGGGATATCTCCTGACGTGTCATACATAAGAATCTCCAGTTCAGTATCTCGGGCGCATCGCCGGTACGGTGGGGATAACGAGGGCCCATAACGGTCGGCTTCACAGAGACTATCCTCCTCCCAACCGGCGAAAATTTCCAGAGATGCGACTAACTCTTTGCCAATTTTCTGGTCATTTCTCCTGCCGGTGGCCGGCAGGGAGAGGCTATCTGACAAGTGACATATCCTGTCGAGCTGGCTGGTGTTAACGCCCGGCTTTTCTCGCTGCCCGTATCCTCAACCGGAACCGTCTCCCCCGATCGCGCCGCAGATTATCTGCTCGCGTTCCCTCAGCCGCTACCTCATGGAACAGGAGGCGCTGTGGCAGGCTATTTGCCGCTAGGCCAACGCCTCGATGTCGTCACGGTATAACCATTTTGTCCGGCGCTGCGCCAGCATCGCCCGCTGTTGTACCGTCGGCGCACGCTCGCTGACGACATAGTCGAAATCACCTACATTACCGTTACGACAGAGCGCCGTGCGGCCAAATTTCGTGCTGTCGATGACCAGTACCGTGACATCTGCGCTGGCGGTTAAGGCCAGCCGGGCCACCACTTCATCATCGTTAAAATCATACAGATCGCCCGTTTCGCCAACGCCGCCGACTGAAACCACGCCGATATCGACCCGATAGCGGCTGAAGAAGGTCTGGGCATCGCTACCAATAATATCCAGATCGCGTTTGCGGATACGCCCGCCGGCGATCGTCAGCTCGCAACCGGGAAGGCGGCTGAGCGGCTGCGCGGCATGCAGGTTATTGGTGAAAACGGCGAGAGGACGGTTCTCTGGCAGGGCGCGCGCCACCATCTCCACCGTCGTTCCGGTGCCAAGAAAGCAGCTTTGCGCTGCGCAGAGCAACTGCGCGACCTGTTCGCCAATCCAGCGCTTGCCGTTGATATTAACGATCTCGCGCTGCTTATAGGCGATGTTTTCGCGAGCGAAAGGGGCGACCATGCCGTGGCGACGCAGCAACAGCCCCTGTGCCGTTAGGTCGCGCAGATCGCTGCGTATGGTTTGCAGCGACACGCTAAAGTACCGGGAAAGCGCTTCAATACTGATTTCTCCGCGCTCTGTCACCAGGGTGACAATGGCGCTGCGACGAATTTCGGGGGTCATTTTCCCCTCCTGCGACGTTATTTTTGGTCATGCTAGCGTGGCAATGTGAAACTATTACTACGAAAGAAATTAGTCATATTTTTGTCAGATTCCCTTGTTTTAATCGTCGCAACGAAAACACTGGGGACGGAACGATGAACAAAAAAAACCTGTTGGCGGCGGTGATGTTGACCATGATGAGCGCGTCGGCTTTGGCCAAATCCACGCTGACGCTCTACACCAGCCAGCCCAACGAAGATGCGCAGATGACCGTTAATGCTTTTGAAAAAGCGCATCCTGATATCGAAGTGAAATGGATCCGTGACGGGACCACGAAGCTGACCGCCCGCCTGCAGGCGGAGTTAGCCGCTGGCGGTGCGACGCCAGATGTCCTGTTGATCGCCGACAGCGTCAACATGGAAGCGCTGAAGCAGCAGAATTTACTGGCCGCGTATCACTCGCCGCAGGCCGCGCGTTTTGATGCGCAGCTCTATGATAAAGACGGCTACTACTACGGCACCAAGCTGATTACTACCGGTATCGCCTGGAATAGCAAAGCGCCGGTCAAGCCAACATCATGGCGGGATCTCCTGAAGCCGGAGCTGAAAAACATGACCACCTTGCCAAGCCCGCTTTACTCCGGCGCGGCGCAAATTCATCAGGCGACGCTGATGAACTCTCCTGATCTCGGCTGGCAATACTACGAGAAGCTGAAAGAGAACGGCGCGATGCCGCAAAGCGGCAACGGCGCGGTCATGAATGCTATCGCTTCTGGCAGCAAAGCCTACGGCGTTCTGGTGGATTACATGGCGATCCGGGAAAAAGCCAAAGGCGCGCCGATCGAATTTGTCTTCCCGAAAGAGGGGGTCAGCATCGTGACCGAGCCGGTGGCGATGATGAAAAATGCCAAAAATACGCAGGCGGCAAAAGCCTTTATTGATTTCCTGCTGTCGGCGGACGGGCAGAAGCTGGTGCTACAGCAGGGTTATTTACCTGCGGATGCCTCGCTGCCGGTACCCAAAGGCTTTCCGCCACGCGACAGCATTAAGCTGATGCCTTTCGATGCGGCAAAAGCGCTGGCGGATGCTGAAGCCAACAAAAAACGCTTTGCCGACCTGTTTGGAAACCGTTAATTGATGAGCGATATGACATTGCGTCAGAACGCCAGCAGCAGCCCGGTTAAAGGGCTGCTATGGCTATTATTATGCCTCGTTGCGTTGATAAGCCTGCTGCCCAGCCTGCGGCTGCTCATCGCGGCGCTGCTTGACTGGCGGCAGGGCGGTGACAGCAGTTTGTGGCGTGTGCTGAGCAATCCCGCCACATGGACTGCACTATATAACAGCCTTTATACCAGCGGTCTGGGAACGCTTATCTCTCTGCTGCTTGGCAGCCTGTTCGCTTTTTGCCTGGCGTTGACCAATATCCGCCTCAAGCAGGTGTGGGTATTCCTGTTTATGCTGCCGATGATGATCCCGCCTCAGGTTACCGCCCTGAGCTGGCTGCAGCTCTTCGGCCCGAGCAGCATTCTGCTTAACAGCATCGGGCTTGCGCCGGGTTTTGGCAGCGCGAATCCGCTCTATTCTGCCGAGGGCATCGCCTTGCTGCTTGGCATCCAGCATGCGCCGCTGGTGTTTCTGGCTCTGCGCACGCAGCTGCAATGCCTGCCGAAAGAGCATATTGAAGCGGCGAGACTCAATGGCGCCTCGCTGTGGCGGGTCTTTTTCGATATCGTGCTACCGCTGTGCCGCACCGCACTGTGGGCTGGCGCGGCGATCGCCTTCGTCTCCGCGCTTGGCAACTTCGGCATTCCGGCGATGCTGGGGATCCCTATATCCTACTTTGTGCTCCCGGTTTATATCTACCAGACGCTCTCCAGCTTTGGGCCATCAATGCTTAATGAAGTGGCGGCGCTCTCGGTGCTGATGGGCGTGCTGGCGATCGGTATCGTTATCCTGCAAAGCCGTATGCAGCGACGCTACGCGCTGCCGCTGATTGGCATGGCCGGGCGCGCGTTGGGCTTTTCGCTGGGGAAATGGCGGCTGGCGATGGAAGTGCTGCTGGGGATTGTGCTGTTCGCTATTCTGATTGCGCCGCTGCTGGCTTTGATGGCGACGTCGCTGGTGCCGACGCTTGGCGTTCCGCTGAATGGCGATACGCTGACCTTTGCCGCCTGGCGGGGGATCGTCGATGCGCAGAGCGCCACCTGGCGCGCGCTGACCAATAGCATGCTGCTGTCGGTGTCCGCTGCGCTGGTGTTGATGCTGTTAAGCCTGCCGCTGGCATGGCTGCTGGTGCGCCATCCTACCCGGTTGCTACGTTGGCTCCATGGCGTCATTGATATTCCCTACACGCTCCCCGGCGTGGTTCTGGCGATCGCCTGCATCCTGCTGTTTGCGCGTCCGCTGCCGTTGCTGAATATCAGCCTCAGCGGAACATTGACGATTATCTTTTTCGCCTATCTTGCCCGTTTTCTGACCGTCTGCCTGAAGCCGGTGCACAGCAGCATGCTGCAACTGGACCCGGCGATGGAAGAGGCCGCAAGCCTGGCCGGAGCCAATGTCTCCCAACGATTACGCCATATTGTTCTGCCGCTGATGGCGCCCGCCGCGTTCGCTGGCGCGCTGCTGGTGTTTCTTTCCGCGGTGAACGAACTGACCGTATCGGCGCTGCTATGGAGCGCCGGAAAAGAGACGCTTGGCGTGGTGATTTTCAACCTTGATGAAAGTGGCGATAAGGTGCTGGCGTCGGCGGTATCGGTGCTGGTGGTCGCACTGGTCGCGGTGGTGATGCTGTTGCTCAGCGCGCTCGGCAAATATTTACCCAAAGGAGTGATTCCATGGCAGAACTGAGGCTGGAACAGCTTAGCAAAGTCTTTGGCAACCAGACCGTGGTGCGGGATCTTGATCTGACCATCCCGCAGGGCGCATTTACCGCGCTGCTGGGGCCGAGCGGATGTGGCAAAACGACCACTTTACGTATCCTTGCGGGCCTGGAGCAGCTCAGCGGCGGTCGTTTGCTGCTGGGCGATCGCCTGCTGGCGGATACCTCGCTGCATTTGCCGCCGGAACAGCGTGATATGGGAATGGTCTTTCAGTCCTACGCCCTGTGGCCGCATATGACCGTAGCGGAAAACGTGGGCTATCCGTTGAAGCTGCGCAAAGTGCAGGGGGCCGCGCGTCGCCAGCGAGTGAGCGAAGCGCTGGAGATTGTCGAACTGGGCGCTTACGCCGAACGTTCGCCGCAGGATTTAAGCGGTGGGCAACGTCAGCGCGTGGCGCTGGCACGCTGCCTGGTCTCAGAGCCTCAGGTTGTGCTGCTGGATGAACCGCTGGCTAACCTCGACAGACATTTACGCGCGACGATGGAGCAGACCTTCCGGGAGTTTCACCGTCGTACCGGGGCAACCTTTGTCTATGTCACTCACGACCAGGCGGAAGCGATGGCGCTGGCCAGCCATATCGCGGTGATGCATCAGGGGGCATTAATGCAGTGGGGCGCGCCGCAGCAGTTGTATCAACAACCGCAAAACGCGTGGGTAGCGCGTTTTATTGGCAAGGGGCAGGTTTTGTCTCTGGCCATCCCCGGCGGCAGCCGACAGCTGGATCGCGCTGTTCTGCATGAGGGGTTCTCCGGCGGTCAATATTATGCCCGGCAGTCGGTACTGGTTCGCCCGGAGCATGTGCAGTTAACGGCTGAAGGGCTGAGTGCCGAAGTCGAAAACTGTATCTATCAGGGAGAGCGCTATTTACTGGATTTACGTCTGGCGGACGGGCAATCGCTGAGCGCTTTCCATCACTCGCCGCTGCGGGCGCAGCAGAGCGTGCGCGTACAGCTGAGGCAGGGCTGGCGTCTGGAGGCGGCGTGAAGATAGAGATTGTTAGCGGCTTACACCGCAAAGCCCCGGCCGCGATTTTGCTGAGTACGCCGAGCCAACGCATCCTGCTGGATGCGGGCGGCGCGCTGGAGCCAGATGAAGCGCCGTGGCCGGTACCCGCCGATATTGATGCGGTGCTGTTGAGCCATGACCATGTGGATCATATTGGCGGATTGAACCGTTTACCGGCGGATATCCCCATCTATTGCAGCGCCGTCACGGCCCAGGCGCTGCCGCCCGGGCGTCGCGTCCATCCCATTGCCGTACGCGGGCAGTTTTCCCTTGGCGACATCACCGTGACCACCGGCAGTTGCGGCCATGCCTGGGGGGGCGTGTGGTTTCATCTTAACGTGGCGGGCGGCATTTTCTATAGCGGCGACATCAGTATGGAATCGATGCTGTTTCGCTTTGATGCGCCGCCCCCCGCAGACATTGCGCTGGTGGATGCTTCCTACGGTTTATACGATATTCCCCAGAGCCAGCAGCTGGAGAAACTGCGGGCCTATCTGTCGCAACCCACGCTGTGCCCCGTTCCCCCTTCCGGACGCGCCGCCGAACTGGCGCTATGGATGGCGCGAGATAACAGCCAGCCGGAGATTGCCCTGGATGCCGCTTGCCGGGCGATGCTTGTGCAGATGGCGGAAGATGACGAGGGGAGTCTGCAGCAGGGTATCGCCACGGCGTTACGGACGCTGGCGCAGACAAACCCGCTATTTTCGACTCAGGCGCCACTGGTGTTGGTCGCCGATCCTGACGGGATGAACGGTATGGCGGGCGTGCTGCGGGCGCGTGACGATTTCCACCATCGTGTTTTATTCACCGGCCATATGAACCGGGTCGCATATCAGCAGTGGCTGGCAGGCGAGGTCGATTTTTGCCGCTGGAATGTGCATCCGACGCTCTCCTGCCTGCAAAAGCTGGTCTCTCAACTGTCGTGCCGCTACGTTGTGCCGCTATTTACCGCGATTGATAATCCTGTCCGCTGGCAACAGGCGCTGAACTGCCAGCTGATGACTCATCCCATGATTGAGATGGAATTATGCCAATAATCTGTAAGCCCTTTGTTTTTGTTCGCCACGGCGAAACCGCCCTTAACCGGGACAAACTGATCGGCGGACGAACGGACGTGCCGCTCACCGATGAGGGGGAGTGGCAAGCGCAGGAAGTGCGCTCGCTGCTGAGCCGCTATCGCTGGAGCGGTATTGCCGTCAGTCCGCTATTGCGCGCCCGGCAAACGGCGGAGCTGGCGCTCCCCGATCTGCCGTATACGGTTTTTGATGACCTGCGCGAGCGGGACTGGGGCGATTTAGAGCTGCGCCCGTGGTCCGAACAGCCGCCGTATGAAGAGACGCCGCCGGGAGGAGAAAGCTGGGAGGCGTTTTGCCGCCGGGTGACTGACGTGCTGAACACGATCCTGACGCAGTACGACCGTCCGTTAATTATTGCCCATTCCGGCGTGTTCCGGGTGCTGCGCCGCTATGCTCTCGGTACCCCTTATGGCGCCCGGCCGGGTAACGTTGTGCCGATGTGGATCTCTCCCGGACAACAGGCGAATGAGTGGCGGATTGTTCCGCTGGAGGAAGCCGATGAGCGCTAAGCCCTGCATTATTGTGGATATTGACGGTACCCTGGCGGAGTTTGATGCGGAAAAAATGCGTGACTGGGTACTGGGGAGCGAGAAACAGTGGCCCCCTTTTTTTGCGTTTATGTCGCAGGCGTTACCGAATGCGGCGATCGGCAAACTGGTGGCGTTGTTGCACGCCGGGCAGCAGTCGATTGTGATTTGCAGCGGGCGCCCCGATGGATTTCGTCACCATACCGAGGCGTGGCTGGCGCGGCACAATATTGCGTATGATGGCCTCTATCTGCGCCCGGAAGGCGATGATCATGTGGCAGATGAAGAGGTCAAAAAGGGGCTACTGCAGCAAATCATCGCCGATGGCTATCAGCCATGGCTGGTGATCGACGACCGCCAGGCCGTCGTGGATTTCTGGCGTAGCGCGGGACTGACCTGTCTGCAGTGCGCGCCCGGCGATTTTTGACCTCTGCCACGCGATCTGAGCAAGCCGGAGAGCACTAAAAAGGCGTCAGACATTCCCTCTGGCGCCTGTCCCGGGGGGCCGCGGAAAAAACTAAAGCGGCGTAATGGCTTCTACAACATGTTGAAAAACGTAGGGGTCGGAAAGGAGTTCAAATTCTTCATCATCTGGATAAGTCACCGCGACGTGATAGTTTTCTCCAGCAAAGGCTTTTACCGCCTGTAAATCCTGCCAGTAAGTCGCCAGAAAGAAATGCTCCCGCTCGCCCTGGGTTTCCCTGCGTACAAATGCACCTTTGTTACCCTCGATACTCCTTGAGTGCTCGACACCTGTTCTTTGCAGATGATTCGCAAAACCTTCTGCATGCTTAAGCGGAACACAACCGTGCCAGGTCCTTACAATCATTAGCTTTTCCTCTATGAACGACAGAATATAACCCTACCACATAAAGATATCATGTTGTGCAATTTGAGGCGTTTCTGGCGCATGATGAATAAGCCCAGACCCGTTAAGGTCTTGTGCACGGCCTCAATAAGAGGGGGATGTGGTTCGTAGCCCAGAAAATCGATCGGTTTTGCATTGTCCATCCGGATTGGCTGTTGCCACAAATATCGCATCTCCAGCATTTCATGCAGCGTGGTGTTGAAAGGTGACAGCGCAAAGATGAGCCACCAGGGAAACGACTTTATCTTTGCCTGAATCCCCTGGGCTGCAGAAGGGCACTCTGCTACTCCCGCCCCAACGTCATCGCCGACATAGTGCACGTAGACCTCTTGCGAGCCACGGCCCCAGAGATGGGGCCGTTTTCGCAAAAGTATCCGTTTAACTGTGGACGCATTGGCTGGTTGGTTTATGCGCGGGCAGATAGCGCAAAGCGGTTTTCAAGGACATGGGCAATTTCATCTTCAGTCAGCAATTGCTTCTCTACTCTGTCCGCTGTAATCGTCTTAAGCGTATCGCCCAGCAGGATGAATCGTCCCTCGGGTCGATGCTGTATGACAAGCAACTTCTGTACAAAGACGGCATCGGGGTGCGTGGAGTTAAGGTAATTAGCCGGAACAAAGTCAATCCATTCCTGAGGTGAGAGGTCGAAACCGTATTGATCGGCCCAGCTTCCTTCAACCTTTGCCTGCAGCAGATAGTCGCCGCTCGCATCACGGCTAAGCCGGAAGGTATCGAAATCCTGGATGATGTCCGTCTCCAGTTCGTCTAAGGCCATCGGCGCGCGAATACCGTAGCTGCCAAATCCAAGGTCGCAAAGCCACTGACGGCCATCGACTTCGGCGATGACCGCCATATGGGTTTTAGGTCGGCGCGCAGGATAGAACATTGGCCGCGCCGCGACAAAACGGTAGGTCATATCCAGCGCCTCCAGCGCCATGGTAAACAGTCCGTTGAGTTCATAGCAGTAGCCGCCTCGTCTCTGGCGTAATAGCTTATCGGCAATATCATCAGGTACCATCGAAACGATATGACCGGCCTGGACATCCAGATTCTCGAAGGGGATCGAAAAGAGCTGGTGACGCATGAGCGCGTGCAGCGTAGCGGTATCCGCAGCCGCGTGTCCGCTATAGCCTATGCGCCGGAAGTAAAGGGAAAGGTCAAAATTGTCGCTGTGCATGTGACTTCCTTGGCTGGTTTGTGTTGAACACACTATAGATGGCGCTCTGCATCGCCTGTATAGTCAGATTTATCAAAAACCAGACTATACAGATAGCGATGTGCGACCCCTTCCCGCCGACTCCCCACTACCGCCGAATCGCCGAAATGCTGCGGCTTACGCTCGCGTCAGGCGCTTTACGAACCGGCGATCGTATTATCTCCGCGCGTAAACTGGCCGAGCGCGAGCAGGTCAGTCTCCCCACGGCGCTGGAAGCCCTGCGCTGTCTTGAGGCGGAGGGGCTGATTATCGCGCGACCGCGTTCAGGCTACTTTGTTCGCCAGATAACCCCCGGCGGGGAGGCGCAAAGCCCCGCGTCTTTACCAGGGCCCGTGCCGGTAACCATGTCCGCTATAGCCCGCTCGTTGTTCGGTAGCGCTGAAGCGCGCCTGGTCCCGCTTGGCGCCGCGCTACCCGATCCCGCCTGGCTTCCCGTAGATGCGCTGCAGCGGGCGTTACAGACAGCCGGTCGTCGGCTTGATGCGCGCGGACAGAGCTACAGCCTGCCTCCGGGGAGAGCAGACCTGCGCCGCAAGATTGCCGCTCGCGCTGCGCAGTGGGGGGGCCTTTTTGGCGCGGATGACCTGATCATTACCGCCGGGGCAACACAGGCGCTACGTCTGGCGCTCCATGCCGTGTGCCGGCCAGGCGATGCCGTGGCGATTGAGCAGCCCGCCTACTTCGGCACGCTCCTGCTGTTGGAGAGTCTGGGTCTGAAGGCATTACAGATCCCCACGGACCCGATTGAAGGCTTATTGCTGGCGCCGCTTGAAGAGGCCATTCTGCGCCACCGTCCTGCCGCCGTTCTGGCCTCACCCACGGTGCAAAATCCGTTGGGTGCCAGCATGCCCGTTGAACGCAAGCGGGATCTGGTGACCCTGCTTGCCAGTCAGGGCATTCCGTTAATTGAGGATGATGTATATGGCGATCTGGCCGGCGGCGCGCAGCGGCCGCCAGCGTGTAAAGCCTTTGACAGGTGCGGAAATGTTATTTATTGCAGCTCGCTGTCTAAAACCCTGGCGCCGGGCTGGAGAATCGGCTGGATTGCTGCCGGACGCTATCACGCAACGGTATTGCAGGCCCGCATGGCAGGGGAGTGGGCAGGCTCGCCGCTGATGGAAGCCGCGGCAAACGAGATTCTGGCCAGCGGTGATTATGACAGGCATCTGCGGCACCTGAAGCTGCGGATTGCGCAAGGCATCCGGGCTATTATCGCAAAGGTTGGAACCAGCTTCCCACCGGGCACGCGCGTCGCCGCGCCAGAAGCCGGTTTTCTGATTTGGGTACAACTCCCGTCCGGGATAGAGGCGCTGGAGGTCCATCGTCGCGCACTCGCCCTTGGCATTGGCGTCAGTCCGGGACCGCTGTTTTCCCCTGGGGCGGCGGAACTGCAAAACTACCTGCGGTTGAACTGCGCGAATGAACCCACCCGCCAGCTTTTACATGCGGTGGAACAACTCGGTAGCTTATGCCATGAATTGGTCAGGGGGTATTGACCGAATCGCCATAAGTTTAAAGATCATGGGGGCACATATTGTCTGTATGGCTCAGTCTGAATATTGCACATTGCTGCTAACGTCCGCTCATAGCGGACTACGCCTGTTTATGAGTCCGGATATGATATAAACGGGGGAGGGAGGACCAATGGAACGAGATCATACGTTAGTGGGTAACTTTATGATATATCAAAATATAACAGAGAGAAAAACAGTCTGAAAATGCTGTCGTTATTAAGCGGGAAATGGCATTTAGTGGACCATCATGTCTCATGATCGATTTTTCAGACAATGGTTTTTCAGACAAGGATTTTTCTCTTCTCGGATGATTCTGGACACAGAAACGCCGTAGCCGTGACGTTCGGGAAAACTGATTTATTCAACAACGCCGCAGTATTATTATCAGGAATGAAATTCTGTTGGGATGGTCTCTGAATGATGCGTTGGCGTCTTATCAAAAAATAATCTGCCTGATGTGAAGTCAAAAACCCGGCATATTATGCCGGGGTAAGATTTTATTGCTGAATGCCTTCGACAGAGATTATCAGCTCAACGTCTTGTGACGCTGGTCCAAGATCGCTTTTAATATTAAAGTCTTTGAGGTGGATGTTGCCCTTGGCTTCAAAACCTGCGCGTTTACCGCCCCATGGATCATCCCCTTTACCAACTAGTTTTGCATTAAGGGTGACCGGGTGCGTTACACCATTGAGTGTCAGGTCACCGGTAATATCAAGGTTGTCACCATTTTGTTTCACTTCCTTCGACAAGAAAGTTGCTTCCGGAAATTTACTTACGTTCAGGAATTCAGCACCACGCAGATGTTTATCTCGTTCTGCGTGGTTAGTGTCGAGACTGCCGGTAGCGATTTTCACACTCACTTTATCAGCCGCTGGGTTAGATTCATCATAGGTGAAAGTCCCGTCAAAGTCTTTGAAGGTACCATATAACCAACTATAGCCGAGATGTTTAATCTTGAAGTTTATAAATGCGTGCTGCCCCTCTTTATCAATTTTATAATCAGCTGCAAAAGCAGGAGCGGATGAAAACAGGACAGCAAACAGCGAAAGACCCAGCAGGTGTTTTTTCATTTTTTAACTCCAGTTTGTGATGACGATTTACCAAGCATTCTGAGAAGTGTTTCGTCTTTATCGATAATATGGTGTTTAACGGCCATCAGCCCATGCATCACAGAGACAATAACAACGGCCCAGGCAACCCATAGATGGATTGTTCCTGCGAGATCCGCTTGTATTGCCGCATCGGTTAATGTTGCCGGAACTTCAAATAAACCAAACACATTAATGGGTTTACCATCTGCTGTTGATATTAGATATCCGCTAATGACAATGGTCAACAGGGTAGCATATAGAAATATATGCGCTAAACTCGCGCCAATGCGTGTCAGTCGCGAATAGCTTTTTAACGGGGCTGGCGGTGGTGAGATGACTCTCCATACAATCCTAATCACCAATCCCATCATTAAAAGGATACCGATTCCTTTATGGATCTCCGGGGCTTTGTGATACCAGACATCGTAATAGCCTAGTGTGACCATCCACAAACCTAAGGCAAACATCGCATAGACTGCTACTGCTGTCAGCCAATGCAAGGTTATGGATATAAGGCCAAACGTTGTTTTTGAGTTTGTCAGGAGCATGAAATAAAAGCTCTGTTATGTAACAAAATACTAAAATGACGACATTCTTTTAATTAATCAATCATTAATTTGCGGATGATGTGAAATTATATTCTAGTTCAAATTTATTGTTTAACCTCTATGTTTTTCCGCCAGTTTTTAGCACAATAATTCATATTCCCTATTGGGTTTTATATAGTTAAGTAAATGTCGTTTACATTAATTTGAGAAAATATTCATATCTTTATCAGACCGGATGGCGCTTTTATTCGTATATTCGGCATACGACTCCGTTTGCGCTGCGACGCAGAGTCTGCCGTTTTTGCGTGCACGGATCCTGCCAGCTCATTATTTGTAGCGGAAGTTGTTTTCTCTCGTTCTTACGGCTACGGTGGCGGCAAGCCAGAAGGCATATCTTAATCGCGCAGTACCACGTTTCGACAATCTGTAACCCCTGTGCTTTTGTCCGCTCTGACGGGCGGAAAGATTAAAACCGCAAAAGTTGAGGTACAGCCGGTAGTGGGGGAAACGTGTCAGCTCGCCACTTTCAGCAATGACATCACGGTCAATTGCTCAGGACGTCTTTTCCGCAAGGAACTGACTTATCGATTCATAGCCAGCAAAGGCTAAACATCATTGCCAGACAGTTCAACAACAGGCCGGATAATACGTTTAGCCAGTTTCTTTTGCAGTATTATGACCATAACAGGAAATCCACAGGCGGCTAATGCACTAACAACCAACAGTCTGTTGAGATTTTGCGTTGTTATTCCCGGATCAGGTAGTAATAAGGAAGACAGAAAGAATGCGAGAGTTGTTATCAGGTACATTATTGCTGTCTGTAGTGAAGTAAAACTAGCTCGTCGTTCATCCTCAGGATACCGGACAGCAACCGATGAAGCGGCAACAAGTCGGCTATATGCAGCACCAGTAAATAAGGTTATAAATAGAACTGCATTATGATAACCCGTTGCAGGCAGCAGCAAGCTTGCGACAAACAACAGAGTTGAAATGGTTGCCAGCATCAGCGCAGATAAATGCGATATCAGAATACCTGTTATTTTTGTAGACAAATAACCTGCTATCCCGCCACTTAAAAACAAAAAGGGTAATAAGTTTTGTGCTGCGCCCATATACTGCGTCATTAATGGAGTCAAAACAGGAATGATCAGCATGGGACTAAATTGTACCAGTGCAGGGCAAGAGGCGAAAAGTAAGGTTTGAGCGTCAATAGACAGATTTCTCTTCACGCCCGCTGGAAGCGTATCCCTGGGGACAATCAATATTATCAACGGTACAGAAAGCAGGCAGAGTGAACTGATTAACCACAGCGCGCTATGCCAGCCATTGTGCGTGCACAAAAATAAGACCGCTGGCATGCCGACAATACTGACCATCGAAAATGAAGCAATCACCGTTGCCAGCATTTTTCCACGTAAGTTAAGCGGGGCACAGTTTATCAAAATGCTCATGCCCACTCCCATTGTTGTGCCACCAACCAGTCCTGCGCAAAATCGGAGGGCGAGTAGAGCGCCAAAATGAGTCATCAGTGTGGACAAAAATGTTAACACTGCCAGCAGCACCATATTCCTGATCAGGAATCGTTTTTTATTAACCCGGTCGATCATATAAAAAGCAACCATTCCGGAAAGGACGGCACCCAGTGTGTACATACCGGAAACATAGCCAGAAAATGATACGGGAACTGCAAGCCCGTCTGCCATAAAAGCAAAAACCGGCGTTAACGCCATATACTCCAGCGCATTAGTGAACTGGATAAAAGCCATGACAATGGCTATCCGCATGAGGGCTTTATGATTAAACGTCTGTGTGACCTGTAGCATAGCAAGCAACCTATGGATAAAAGATACCCTGAGTTTAACCGCTATCAATGGTGTGTGTTATATGATAGAAATGGCATTTATTATTATCAAATATGGGATAATTGATGCGTCCGGCTCTTGATTTTAATACCCTGAAAGTGTTCATTGCGGTGGTTGAAAGAGAAAGTTTTGTTGGGGCATCTAAAGTCCTTGAAATGCCGACATCAAATGTCAGCCGCTGTATTTCTCAGTTAGAAGAAAGACTCAATCTTCAACTCATAGAGCGCAGCACCCGACATATGAAACTCACCCCGGCGGGGCGTCTGCTCTATACCCGAGCGAAGCCATTACTGGAGGCGCTTGAGCAAACTGAGATAGAATTAACGTTGCGGCAAATGCAACTCAAGGGGCCTTTACGCATCTGTATTCCCAATGAAATAGGTCCCGCATTGCTGGGTTCTGTTATTGCCGATTTTGCCTGTCTGTACCCGGACCTGGAGATCAGCTGTATTACAAATTTGTCTGGCCTTGAATCTCTGCGCGATGATCTGGATTTAGCTATCATTATTACCCGTGGTCAGATGGAGGACGGTGACTATATAGCCCGTCATCTGGTGACTATCCCTTGCACTATTGTGGCAGCCCCGTCCGTTATTCAGCGTTATGGTACCCCTTCTCATATCCGGCAATTTGCAGAATTACCCTGTATTACAACGGTAAGTGCATTGAAAGGCGCGCCCTGGCAGTTTGTTAATATAAAGGGGGGATTCGAGACTATTAAGGTTAATGGGCATTATCGGGTAAACAGCGGAGAGATGGCAGGCCGCGCGGCGCTAGCAGGTGTCGGTTTTGCAATTCTATCGAAACAAGCCTGCCAACCCTACATTAGCGATGGACGGTTGATTGAGGTTGAGTTTGAACAAGCGCCGGCGCCATTGCAATTGTTCGCACTGTATTCCGACCGGCGTTACTTGCCCGCTAAAACAAGAGCGCTCATTGATTTCATGCATCAGAAATTGCGCAATGACTGACGGAATACAACCGCGCCTGAATAACCTGCCGCCAGCGGTAAACCCGGAAATCGCAAAAAGCGCGTGGAACTAAAACCGGCATGCTGACAGGCGAGCGGCGAAACAAAGCGCCAGGGTGAGCCGATAAAAAGCGGCTGCGCGCAGGCTTTTTATCGGCGCATGGCACGAACGGTTAGGGGTTCTCCAGCAGGGTGGAAAGACGCGCCAGCACAGCGGCGCATCCGGCCAGCACCAGATTGCCGTTTAACAGACCATTATCGGCGAGAAACGCATTACTGACACCGCCCGCTTCGACAATGATCAGCATCCCCGCCAGCGCGTCCCAGCTGTTCATATGCTCTTCGTAATAGGCATGCACCTGCCCGCTGGCAACGTGGGCGAGCATCAACGCCCCGGCGCCAAAGCGGCGATACTCCATTCCGCCATTGAGCACGCGGCCCAGGGCGCGGGTATAGTTTTCGACCGGCGCGCGGCTCGAGCGCCCGATACCGATAACCACCGTTTCCGGATCCGGCTCGCGTAGCGTCAGACGCCGATCGTTAAGAAATGTCCCTGCGCCACGCCGGGCAAAGAAAAACTCATTCCGATCCGGGGCGTAGATAATCCCCAGCTCCGTGGTGTTCTCGCGAACGTAAGCCAGCGAGATGCACCAGTAATCCATCCCCTGAATATAGTTGGTGGTCCCGTCGATAGGGTCTAGTACCCAGGTACCGTGCTCGCCGGCCTGCAGGCCGCTCTCTTCGCCGAGAAAACCATCCTGCGGACAGTGGGTGTTCAGCCAGCTTTTGATCTCTTTTTCCACATACAGATCGGCGTGCGAAACAAAATCCTGGCGGGCTTTTTTATCCACCTGTAACCCGGCATTGCGTAATGCCTGCGCTTCTGCACCCAACCGGCGAATCAATGCACATAATGATTGTTGCTGTTCTTCCGTCATGGCCTGCTCTTTTGAGGTGATGGCGACGTGCGCCGGGAAATGAGCTCTACATCCACCCAGGTTGTCCGCGAGGGTTGCAACGGATCGTCCGCGCGCTCCAGCAGGCGGGTTAATGCCTGGCGGGAAATCTCCGCAATGTCCTGATGCAGGGTGGTGAGCTGGTAACTGTATTGCGCCGTTTGTGGCGTATTGTCAAAACCGATGAGCTGAAAATCGTCCGGGGCGTGCCTGCCGCGCTGGCGCATCCCGTCAAGAAAACCGCAGGCGAGCTGCGCATTGGCGCAGAAGATGCCATCAAGAGTCTCATCGGCTCCGACTGCGGCCTGAAACCCACCGTCATAACCCTCGTCGGGCGCGATGATCGCCTGCAGATTGCGGGCGGTGTCGACACCGAAGGTCTGTAGCGCCTGATAAAAAGCATCGCCGCGCATTCGTCCGGCCCAGGTGGAGTGCGCGGTATTAAGCCAGCCGAAACTATGGCAGCCGTTGCGCACCAGTTGCCCGGCTGCGAGGGTTGCGCCGTAGACGTTGTCTGAGCTGACGTAATCCACAAAGGGGATATCCGGCTGGCGGTTGATGCCTACCACCGGGATCTGTTGCGACACGCACTCATTCACCAGCGATTCCGGTGGCTGACCCGAGGTCACGATCATCCCGGACACACGGAACTGGGAAAAACGGCGCAGCGTGCGGGCCAGGTCTTTTTCGCTGCGAATTTCACTCACCAGCGCCTGAAAACCACAGCGCTGGATCTCGCTCAGCAGAGCATCCAGCAGGCTGCTGCGAAACGGGTCGCTGATGCGTGAGACAATCACGCCAACCAGATGGCTGCGGCGGCGGTTGAGCCCCTGCGCGAGAAAGTTAACCTGATAACCCAGCTCCTCCGCCGCGCGCAGGACCCGCTCCCGGGTGTCGGGGGAGATACTGCCATTATTGCTCAGCGCGCGTGAGACCACCGCCCGTGAGACGCCCGCACGGTGGGCGACATCCTGCGCGGTGACGCTCTGTTTACGGGGGACTGAACTCATGCCGGGCGTTCCTGCGCAGAAATCACGGGGGCGTTGAGCGCGCATTGCAGGCCGTCATGGCTGACGAACAATCCGTTCCACGGCTGGCAAGCGCGCTTAAGGTCATCCAGTATCGCGTCGTGACAGTGATAGAGTCCCAGCGCCGGGAGATTCAGTTGCTGAAACAGCGTCAGACAAGAGGGAAAATCGCCGTGTGACGCCTCACTGCTGAGGGCCGTCAGCGACGCACATTCCTGGAAAGCAAGATCGGCGCCCTCCATAAGCGCCACTGACTCTGGCGTTGGGCGGCCGTCACCGCTGTAAAACAGCGTCTGCTGGCCCTGGGTGATACGAATGGCGCAGTTGGTGAGCTCATGCCGGGTTTCGGCGGTCTGGATATGCCAGTCGTGCCACGTCCATGCGTCGGCGGTGTCGCGCCAGTCGAGATCAAAACACAGCGTGGTCTGCGGCCAGGTGGCGAGCGCGGCCAGTTGCCTCAGCACGGGGCGCTGCTGCGGCTGACTGTAAATAATCAACGCTTTGTGGCGCGAGAAGCTGTGCCAGTAGTTGAGCAGCGCCGCCAGCCCGCTACAGTGGTCCGGGTGAACGTGGGTAAAATAGACGGCGTCGATATCATTGGCGTCTCCCCCGCGTTGCCACAAGGCCCGGGGAATGGTGGGGCCGCAGTCAATCAACCATTGCCGGTTCGCCTCATCGATTATCCGCAGCGCAGAGGTATTTTGTTCACGGGAGAAGGCGCTGCCGCACCCAAGTACATCTATTTTCATTTTCCCTCACCAAAAAATGTTTGACGCTTAATTAAATTGTCACAAATACCCGACAAAGTAGGCTCACATAATGTCGAGTCAACATTGCATTTTTTTTACATTCGAATGAACACGTGTTCATTGCAGTAAAAAAAGTCCACGCAGCGATTTTTGGGTAATGAATATGAGTTATTTACAGATTGCCGGGCTTCAAATTAGCTATGGCGAAAAGATTGTGTTGCATAATATCGATCTGCAGGTCGGGAAAGGCGAGATGATTGCCCTGTTGGGGCCGTCCGGCTGCGGAAAAACAACGTTGCTCAATGCGCTTTGTGGTTTTATTCCGGTAAAAACCGGGGAGATTACCGTTGCCCATCGCGATATTACCCACAGTGCGCCGGAGCAGCGCAATATCACGATGGTATTTCAAAGCTACGCGCTGTGGCCGCATCTGACGGTGGCGCGCAATATTGGCTATGGGCTGAAACTGCGCAAATGGCGTCGTGACGATATTGACCGCCGCGTCACGGAACTGCTCGGCATCGTCAATTTGACCGGTCTGGCGGATGTGAAGGTGACGGAGCTTTCCGGTGGGCAGCGGCAGCGTGTCGCTCTGGCGCGGGCGCTGGCCATTGAGCCGGACGTGCTGGTGCTGGATGAACCGCTGTCGAATCTCGATGCCAAAGTGCGTCTCAACGTGCGGCATGAAATAAAAACCCTGCAAAAACGTCTCGGCTTTACCTCATTAATTGTCACCCACGATCAGCAGGAAGCGCTGGTTATGGCTGACCGCATCGCGGTGTTAAATAATGGCCGCATCGAGCAAACAGGCACGCCGGAAGATATTTATCAACGTCCCGCGACACCATTTGTTGCGGATTTTATGGGGGCGGACAATAAAATTTCTGCCAACCAACTCTTTGCCGCTCGGGACATTTCCCTGCGCGTCCAGGGGAAATATTCCGCTGACGATTTTCGCGACCGGACGCTTTATTTTCGCAGCGCCGATACGGCGCTCGGTGCGTTAACCACCCGTATGCCTGACGAGGGCTTAAGCCTGAATGGCGTAGTCGAGCAAAGTGTTTTTCTTGGCAATTTATATCGCCACAGCGTGCGCTGTCGCGACCGCGTGTTACTGGCGGATTCAAGCCAGTGCTGGCCCGCGCAGTCATCCGTGCAACTGCACGTTCCGGCCGCCGCGTTACATATTTTTCCATCGTCTCAAGCAAATTAATTTCATTGTGTTCATTTTGGGGATAGACCATGTTGACTAAAACGAAAGCTGCGGTAGTGACTGCATTGTTTCTGAGCTACGGCGCGCAGGCCGACACCATCCTGAACGTTGCCACCGCAGGCGATCAGAATATGGTGGATTACGTGAAAACCTGGCTGGGGCCGAAGTTTGAAGCGGCGCATCCGGGCGTAAAAGTGCAGGTGGTGGGGACCGGTCCCGGCGATGCCGGCTCAAATAAAATCATCGAGAAACTGAGCGCGCAAAAAGAGAGTGGCGCGAAGACCTGGGATATTGATGTGGCGGTCGTTCATCAGAAAGCCGGTGGCGAACTGGTGGAAAAGGGGCTGCTGGAGAAATACCGCCAGCAGATTAGCACTGGCAGCATGGTGAGCGCCGATAGCGCCAAAAATGCCCTCGGCGTGAACGTCGACGGCTACGTGATGCCGATGTTCTTAAGCCAGACCGCTATCGCATGGAACAGCGAAGCCATCAAAACGCCCCCGGCGTCTTACGATGAACTGGTGAGCTGGGCGCAGAAAAACCCGCAGGCTTTCGGCTATAACGGCATCAAAAACGGCATGTCCGGCGTGAGCTTTGTGGTGGGCTGGATGTACGCCTACGGCACGGACGCCCGGCGTCTGTCTGCGCTGCCTTACGACAAAGGCGTGGAGAAAAACTGGAGCCAGGCCTACGAGAAGCTGAAGGCCTTTAATAAGAATGTGACCTTCACGCCAGGCAATGCCGGTACGCTCGATATGCTCAGCCGCGGCGAGATCACCATGGGGCCGGTGTGGGTGGATATGTTCTACAGCTGGAAAGATCAGGGCAAGCTGCCGCCGTCTATCAAACTGGCTCTGCTGTCGCCGGGGATGCCGGGACAGCCGATGTACTACGTGATCCCGGCGAAGGCGGCAAACTCACAGCTGGCGCGTGAATTTATCGAGCTGGCAACCAGCCCGGACGTGCAGGCGCAGGGGATCGTGAAACAGTTTAACTGGTACCCTGGGATCAATGCGGAGTACGTGAAGCCGAAGCTGGATCCGGCGACCTGGCAGAAGCTGTTCGCGGAAATCTCCCCGAAAGCGCTGGCGGACTACGGCAAAAGCTTCCCGATCGCCCCTTACTTTGACGACATAAAAGAAGGCTACGAAAGCCAGGTCGCCAACTAATTATACCCGTCATACTTCACGCTGCAGGCGCGTTGGCTACACTCGTTCACCGCCAGCCTGCAGCGGGAATTATTGAGGGTATACCGTCAATGTTCAGGCGCGACATGACGTCGCCCTGAGCGTTTTTTGTTCTGATGTCAGGTTTGCTATGCGCCGTTCGTTGAAATATCTGTTACTGGTCGCGCCTGCCGCGCTGATGATCGCCGTGCTCTTTTTGTACCCGCTGGGGTTCTCGCTGATTGCCGCGTTTACCAACGATGCGCGGCAGTTGACCCTGGGCCATTTCGCTAAGGTCTATGCTCTCTATTCCAGCGATATCGCCTTTACGGTGGTGATTGTGCTGATCTCCGTGGCGCTGCTGGCCGCGATTTCGATCACCCTCTCGGCGGTGATCACATTGTCACCCTGTCGGCCGATTGTGCGCATGCTGGGGTTCTTGTACCGTCTGCCGCTGTTTATCCCTTTTATTGTCGCCGCGCAGATGATGCGGACCTTCCTCGCTAAAAACGGCCTGATGAACAATGCGCTGGTGGCAACCGATCTGTTTACGCCGATGGAGACCGTCTCCTGGCTGGGCTGGAAAGGGATCATCATTACCTTTGTCTGGAAACAACTGGCGTTCGCCACGCTGCTTATCTGCGGCGCGATGGCGGCGCTGGAGCAGTCGCAGATCCTGGCCGCTCGCAATCTTGGGGCTTCGCGCGTGCGTATTCTGTTCGACGTTATTCTGCCGCAGGTGCTGCCTGCTATCGGCGTGGCGCTGGTGCTCTCGACCGTGACCATGATGTCGGTGCTTTCCGTGCCGCTGATGATCGGTGTCGGCACGCCGACGATGATGACCGTGGACATGGCGTTTCGCGTCAACTCTTACGGCGACTACGCGGTGGCCAATGCGCTGGGCGTGGTATCACTGCTGATATGCAGCGCGCTGTCGTGGTTCTACCTGCGCCATAGCCTGCAACAGAAGGGGGGCGATTTATGAAAGAGGTCAGTATGACTTTACCGGAGACGTGGCTGGCGAAAGGGCGGCGAAAACTGAGCGCCAGTCTGCCGCTGCAGACGCTGCTGTTGGTGTTTATGCTGTTGGCGATGTTTGGCCCGCTGCTGAACTTACTCATCTGGACGGTGGCGGAGAGCTGGTTTTTCCCCCATGCGCTGCCCAGCCAGTGGGGGCTGAAATACTGGTATCAGGTGTTCAGTCCCTACAGCGATGTTTCCGGTTCACTCCTCACCAGCGTGCTGATTGCGGTGCTGGCGGTGGGGGTGTGTCTGGTGATTTCGGTGCCGGCAGGTTATGCGCTTTCACGGCGAGGGATGCCGCTGCGGGTGCTGTTCATGCTGCTGTTTTTGATTCCGCAGGCGTTTCCGAACCTGACGGTGTACATGAATATCGCCCGGCTTTTCTATCAGTGGGGGTTAAACGGGACGGTAGCGGGCGTGGTGCTGGTGCATAGCATGCACGGCCTGATGTACTCGGTATGGATTTGCGTGGCGGCCTTTTCCGCCGTGGATCCGTTGCTGGCGAGGGCGTCACGTAACCTCGGCGCCGGGCCGATTTACACCTTCTGGCATATTGTGCTGCCGCAGGCCTCGCCGGGCATTATTGCCGCCAGTATTTTTGTTTTCCTCGAATCGCTGGATGAATTTACCGGCACGTTTTTCGTCGGCGCACCGGACATCAGCACGCTGCCGCTGCTGCTGTACAACGCCAGTATGTCGGGGAACTATCAGGTGTCGTCCATTACCGCCCTGATTCTGCTGGTGCCATCGCTGCTGTTTATGCTGGTCATCCATAAGTTTATGCGCCCGGAGATGCTGTCAAAACTGGGCAAAGGGTGAGGGGGAAGGGCCCGTTCTCCATCGTCGAACGGGCATACTCGACGCCTCACTCCGGATAGCAAATCTGCTCCGGCTGACGTTGCATAATCACCTCACCGTGGCGGATAGAGGTCAGCACTTTGGCCTGGCGACGTACCGCGTCATAGTCGTTTTCCGCATCAAGGATCAGCAGGTTGGCCGGGCGCCCTTCGGCAATACCGTAGTTAGCGCCCAGGCACAGCGCCCGGGCGCTGTTCTCGGTAATGAGATCGAGGCAGCGCTGCAAATCTTCATACCCCAGCATATGGCAGATATGCAGTCCGGCGTCGAGAATGCGCATGATGTTGCCATTGCCCAGCGGATACCACGGATCCTGGATGGAGTCCTGGGCAAAGCAGACGTTGATCCCGGCGCGATCCAGCTCTGCGACGCGCGTCACGCCGCGGCGTTTTGGCCAGCTATCGAAGCGCCCCTGCAGGTGAATGCTTTCGGTCGGGCAGGAGATAAAGTTGATGCCTGAGGATTTGAGCAGGCGGAACAGCTTCGAACAGTAGGCATTATCGTAGGAGCCCATGGCGCAGGTATGGCTGGCCGTTACCTGGGCGCCGATGCCGCGTACCCGGGCTTCTTCCGCCAGCACCTCCAGAAAACGCGACTGCGGGTCGTCGATTTCATCGCAGTGGACATCCACCAGGCAGCCATGGCTCTGGGCCAGATCCATCAGAAAAACCAGCGAGCTGACGCCCTTATCGCGGGTGTTTTCGTAATGCGGAATACCGCCCACCACGTCGGCGCCCATCTCAATGGCACGGGTCATCAGGTCGCGTCCGCCGGGAAAGGATTCGATGCCCTCCTGCGGAAAAGCGACGATTTGCAGATCGATAAGGTGGGCCGCCTCTTTTTTCACCATCAGCATCGCTTCCAACGCCGTCAGCGAGGGGGCGGTGACATCAATATGGGTACGCACATGCTGCACGCCGTTATCGCGCAACATGCCGATGGTTTTCAGCGCCCGCTGGCGCGTATCTTCAATCGTGACGCGCTCTTTACGCTGGCTCCAGCGGGCGATGCCCTCGAACAGCGTGCCGCTCATATTCCACTCCGGTTCGCCCGCCGTCAGGGTGGCGTCGAGATGGATATGCGGCTCGACAAACGGCGGAATAACCAGCTTGTGCCGCGCGTCGATATCGCCGGTGTCAGCTGTTCGCGCGGCGTCCTGCGCGGTGATGCTTTTAATCAAACCATCCTGTAGCTCCAGGGTATAGAGCGCTTCTTTATGGCGCAGGCGCGCGTTGATAATGTTCATGGTTGTTCCCGTAAATGGTTTTGCGACATACGCCAGATAGCCAGGGCGACCGAGGCGTTGAGATGAAATTGCGGATGGCTGACCGGATAGCCGGTCAGTTTTTCAATACGTTGGATGCGCTGATGCAGCGTGTTGCGGTGAATAGCCAACCGCTCGGCGGCCCTGACCACGTTGCCGCTCTCCTGAAGCAGCGTTTCCAGGGTCTCCATTAACAGCCACGGACTTTTGCGGTCGGGTTCGATCAGGCAGCCGAGGGTGTCATGCATAAAGTCGGTGAGTAGAGTCGGGTCGCTGACGGCGGAAAGCAGCTTGATAAAGCCCAGTTGCTGATAGTCGCTGATGCGCTGGGCCGGGCGCAGGTTATCGCTGAGATCCAGCGCCTGGCGCGCCTGCGACAGCGCGCGCTGATAGCCCTGTAGCTGCTGCACCGGCGCCGACAGACCACACAGCATCGACAGCCCGTCGCGGCCTTCCGCCTGGGTCAGCAGCCACTGTTCTAACCCCTTTTTCTGCTGATAAAATTCGCCTTCCTCGTCCGGAAGCAGGAAGAGAAACATATTGCTGCGTTCAATCAGCGGAAAGGGATTGCCCTGCTGGTTGAGCTGCTGCTGCAGGCGCTGGCGCACGGTGCGGCGAGCCTGCTGGAGCCAGGTTTCGGCCTGCTCCGGCGGCAGCTGGCGAAACAGGCGCGGTATCCCCTCCAGGCGCAGCGCCGCCACCCGCAGCGGGCGGGTAAAGTCCAGCTGCTGGTGGAGCGCGCGTTGATGCAGGATATGCAGGTCGGGGTAGTCGCCGGTCAGCAGCTGCAGCAGAATATCGCGCTGTGATTGCAGGGCATTCTCGCTACGTACCAGCGCGGTGCCGATGCGTTCGGTCACCATCACCATCTTCAGCAGATAGGGCTGTTCGATCAGCGGAATACCCAGCTCGTCGGCCAGCGCGATCAGGCGCGGCGGAATCGCCTGAATATATTGGTCGCCGGTGAGGATCACCATCCCGGCGATCCCGCGCTGTTTGCCTTCCATCAGCAAATGAATCAGGTTGTTTTCATCGCGGGGATGGTTGATCCCGGTGATAAAGACCAGCTCCCCGCCCATGATCCATTCGGCGATATTTTCATTTTCCGCCACGTAATACCAGCGCACCGCCAGCTGCAGCCCCTGTTGCCCCGCGCGCAGGCGCAGGGCGGAGAGCCCGTCAAGTGCAAGGATTTCACTGACCGTCAGGCCCATGATTACTGCTCCGCGACCGAGTCAGCGGCGGGCTGACGTTTGCTCAGACGCGTCAGGGCGATGTAGACCAGCGCAGAAACGGTAATGCCCACCAGTGGCGCAATCCACGGCGACAGGTAAGCCACCACCGCGCCCACGGCGTAGGCGCCAAGCCCCAGCCAGTTAAAACGCGGCAGGCGGGCGGTGTGCAGCAGAGGATAGCGGCCGCCGCGATAAAACCAGTAGTCGGCAAGGATAACGCCGCCGATGGGCGGAATGATGCTGCCCAGCAGCACGAGGAAAGGGATCAGCATTTCATACATCCCGCCAATGGCCAGCAGAATGCCGACACCGGCGGCGACTACGGTCAGGGTGCGGCGACGTTCGCTGCGCAGCAGGTGGCAGGCGGCCGCCGAGACGTTATAAATCGTCGGCCCCTGAATGGTCAGCAGGTTGAGGCACAGCATTACCACCGCCGCCACGGACAGCCCCTGTAGAATCAGCACCTCCACAATATCGGCCTGCTGATAGACGATGGCGCACCACGCCCCGGCAACAATCATCAGCCCGTTGCCGACGAGGAAGCTGCTCATGCTGGCGACGATGGCGGTACGGCTGGAGTTAGCCAGCCGCGTCCAGTTCGTCGCCTGGGTCGCGCCGCTGGCGAAAGTGCCGAATACCATGGTGATGGCCGCCGACCAGGTCATGGTTGCGCCCGGTTCGATTTGGGTCATCGCCTGCCAGCCACCGGCGTGATGAGCGGCAAGATACATAGAGACCACCAGCAGAATAAACATCAGCGGCACCGACACGCGGGACAGCGCATCCAGCCCCTTGTAGCCGACCAGGGCGGTGACGCAGAACAGGATGCCGAACAGAATCATCAGCACAATAGTCATCGCCTCGGGCAGGGCGAGGATCTTGACCAGCGAGATAGCGACCGTCGCCGTACCCCAGGCGTACCAGCCCAGTTCGGCGAAGCCGAGAATAAAATCGGCGAGCTTGCTGCCGATTTCACCGAAGCAAAAACGGCCCATCAGCACGGTATTCAGCCCGCTGCGCGCGGCAATCCAGCCGAGCGACGCGGCATACAGGGCCAGCAGAAAGTTGCCGATAACCGCGATCCACAGCAGGTTTACGATGGAAAAAGAGACGCCGAGCTTGCCGCCTGCAAACATGGTGCCGGTAAAAAAGGTGAAGCTGAACAGGACCATGGAAATCGAAAACACGCCCTTACGCCCGGAGGCGGGCGCTTCGACGAGTGGAAAATCATTGCTGTTTGACATTGTGGAACCTCTGAGTGGTTATCCGAATAGCGATACCAGAGGTTTAGCAAGAGATATGCCAAAAATATCGCGGCACAGGCAACATAATGAAGTGGGCACTTTGCACATAAAACGGCGTTAATCTGCCGCTAAGGGTCATAAGAGTGTGCAGGGTGCAAACTTTCGCACCATGATGGCGCAGTCGCTCAGCCACCCGTTGCGCGGGGCATTTTTTCCCATCGTCCTGTTTCCTGACCTGAGGCCGCGCGCTTGTTGCCGATCTTTACCGCCGGATATGTCAGCGGGCAGGTCTTTTATCCGGGAACAAGAACGGCTGAACAGAGACGCGAAAATCCGCCGCCCCAACGGCTCCAGGGGAAAGTCAAACGAAGGTTAAACGAAACGTTTTCTTCAACCCGGCGCTGTGTATCGCTATTAAAGATGTCACCGCTAAGGATTATATTCACGCAGGGTACTGAATGGATTCATGACCTGATGCTTTGTCTTAGTATTTAACATGGGAATCCATCACCCGGAGAAAATATGACCTTTTTGAACATATTGATTTTGGCAGTCATTCAGGGGCTGGCTGAGCTGTTGCCTGTTTCCAGCTCGGCACACGTTATTATGGCGGAAAAAATACTGGGGCTGAATCCAAGTGCACCAGACATGACATTGCTGTTGGTTATGCTGCACACCGGGACGATGTTTGCTGTTATCGTTCATTTCTGGAAATCCTGGCGTGTCACCTATTTTAGCTCTGGCGCGGCGTTTAAACATTATGCTCTGCGCATTATTATTGCCACCATCATGACGGGGATCGTCGGCTTAACCCTGCAACATATCATCAAGGTTTATTTCTCTGGCAATACGCCAGATTTCGAAATTGAATCACTGTTCAGCAACAGTAAACTGATTGCTTGCGGGCTTGTCGTGTCGGGCATTCTCATTATTGTTTCGTCGCGAATAAAAGAAAGTCATAGTCAGCGTCTCTCTTTAATCCAGTCGGTCATTGTGGGGATGGTGCAGGGGCTTTGTCTGCCTTTTCGCGGGTTATCCCGTTCCGGCGCGACAATTTCTACTGCATTATCCGTCGGCGTTGCCCGAAAAACCGCAGAAGAATTCAGCTTTGCGCTGGCGGTTGTGCTGACGCCCATTGTTATCGTCAAAGAAGTGGCGCGCGCTTTCCATGCCAGCGCCGCACTCAAGGCGGTCTCACCGACCGTTTCCTCCATCGTTCTGCCGAGTTTGCTGGGTATGGTTTTCAGTTTTATCGCCGGTTTAGTGGCGCTTCGCTGGCTGGCGGGCTGGCTGGAACATGACAAGTGGCACCTTTTTGGCGGCTACTGTCTTCTTGCCGCCTGCGCCGTTCTTTGGATAGGGTAAATCTTATCGTCGTGGCGCGTAAGATACCCTAAATCATGCGCGTCGCAGGGCAAAGCATCCCCCTTCGGGAATAGCGCATGCGCTGTTCCCGAAGGGCAGAGGCCACAGGGCGAATGACACGGCAATGCCGTAGCCCGGCGCCAATGACAGAGATGAGCATCTGCCGCCAACGCCCGTGCAGCGTGAGGTCTTTTAATCGCGGCGACTGGCAGAGCGTGATATTCCCGTGGTGAGCTATACCGTGGCTTTGCGGATGACCGCGCAGTTCCCGCCATTCGGACGCGTCCCCTCGCTTCATGGGCTCTGTAAGCCGAACCATTATCCGTCAGCCATTCCACATTGCCTGAGTTTGGCCGATCCACACATGAGAAGTCGCTGTTTTCCCGCCAGATATCCTCCTTCGCCCCCGGATATGCAACCGTTACATAACATTCCATAATGGAATGTTATGTATTCTAAATATTCACTTTTAGAATACATGGATTAGGGTATGATTGCCCTGTTGTTTTTAATCCGCCAGCCTTGGCTAATGAAAAATGGATATTAATTAAGGCATTTAAATGAAAGATAAATCCTCTTCCTGTCTTATGCGTTTAACCATTCAGGATATACTGGAGTGGATAGAATTTAATTTAACAGAGGAGTTAACACTTCGGGTCCTGGAAGAAAAAACAGGATACTCCCAATGGCACTTTCAAAAAAGTTTCAAAGGAGTGACTGGTATGTCTCCAGGTGTATATATAAGAAAGCGTAAAATGGTTATTGCCAGGGATTTACTGAAAGAAACAAACAGTTCAATCACAGAGATCGCAATGTATCTCGGTTACAGACAGCAGTCCACCTTCTGTCGGTCATTTCGACAGCATTATCATTTAACTCCACGTCAATATCGTCTTAATACACGGAGCTGATCCGTTCAGTAATCATCCTGCACCAGGGATAATCTGAATGATACAGGAATTAAGAAATAATCATTTGCCAATAAAAATCCATTGACAGGTATCATTATGACCCATAAACAAGATTTACGGCAAGCATCTCAACCTGTTACTCGCTGGCTGACTTTCACAGGCACTCTTCTGGCCCAGTTCGCTTTGGGTTCGGTATATACCTGGAGTTTGTTTAATAGTCATTTTGCAACACAACTCCACACTACGGTTCCAAACGTTGCTTTCACCTTTGGTATCCTGTGTCTCTGTCTGGCCTTTGCATCCAGTTTTGCGGGGAGGCTACAGGATAAATTTGGCGTTAAAGTGCTTACCATATTT
This sequence comes from Raoultella sp. T31, assembly GCF_002806725.1. NCBI lineage: Bacteria > Pseudomonadati > Pseudomonadota > Gammaproteobacteria > Enterobacterales > Enterobacteriaceae > Klebsiella > Raoultella sp. T31. The sequence continues at coordinate 5,302 of NZ_PIBO01000010.1, read as the reverse complement.
TCTGGTATCGCACTGTTACTGGGTTTAGGGCTGACGGGGATCGCTCATAGTCTGACAATGCTGTGGATTTTTGGCGGTGTCCTGGTAGGACTGGCTGACGGTATTGGCTACTTACTTACGCTGACCAACTGTATTCGCTGGTTCCCGGAACGTAAAGGACTCATTTCCGCTTTATCTATCGGTTGTTATGGGGTGGGGTCACTAGCCTTCAAATTCATTAATATGGATCTGCTTGCCAATAACTCATTACATACCGCATTACTGTACTGGGGAGTTATTGCTGCGGTGGTTTGCATCATTGGCGGGATATTAATGACTGATGCGCCATATCAAAATGTGAAAGTTGCCAGTGGTGCGATCCAGAAAGAATATACTCTGCGTGAAGCTGTTTGTACGGCGCAATTCTGGATGTTATGTCTAATGTTCGGAACCGCAATGATGGGAGGATTGTACATTATTGGTGTGGCAAAAGATATTGCGCAAACCATCGCCCATCTCGATGGCGTGACGGCTGCAAACGCGGTAACTGTTGTGGCTGTCGCCAACTTAGTCGGTCGTCTGGTGATGGGCATAATGTCCGATAGCATACGCATCATCCGAATTGTCACCTTTGGTCAGATAATCCTGCTGGTGGGTATGGTTCTGCTTAATTTTTGCCATCTGAATGAGTATAGTTTCTTCTTTGCTCTGGGGTGTGTCGCGTTTAATTTTGGTGGTCACCTTACCACTTTTCCATCCCTGGTGGCTGAGTTCTTTGGTCTGAATAATGTCACTAAGAATTATGGCGTCATTTATCTGGGTTTTGGGATCGGATCTTTCCTGGGGTCTGTGATTGCTTCGGTTTTCGGTGGCTTCCAGTCAACTTTCTGGGTCATCTTCGTTTTAGCCATTATCTCTATCATCTTCTCACTAACGGTGAAGCGTCCTGCGAACACTGAGGACGACTCTTATATTCCATGGGGTATCTGAGTTTAACCGAACCCGTTTTAAGTCGAGTCATGTATTCAGCAATGACCATGATAGTCGCGATGGTGAGAATCTGTTGATGTAGATGCGAGGTGAAAAGTAAATGATTTTTAATATCTGCTGGTCTCTACCGTTAACTTTATGTCTGTTCTTTTCAGCTCGCTGGCTGGCAATGAATAAAATAAAAAACCCTTTGTTCAATCCACTTCTCATTACGCTGATTATCATCATTGCTATCCTGGCATTTGGACACATTCCTTATGCGAGCTATTTCCAGGGGTCTTCTTCACTCAACGCTCTGTTGCAGCCAGCCGTTGTGGCACTGGCTTTTCCTCTTTATGAGCAACTGGTTCAGCTCCGTGCGAAATGGAAATCGTTGATCATCATCTGCACGATAGGTAGCCTTACAGCAATGTTTTCAGGCAGCATTATCGCCTTAGAAATGGGCGCGACGCCTCAAATGGCCGCGACCATCCTGCCTAAATCAGTGACAACACCCATTGCAATGGCGGCAAGTAGCGCGATTGGAGGTATCCCTGCTATCACTGCAGTATGCGTTATTCTGGTTGGTATTTTGGGGGCCGTGCTTGGTCATGTGTATCTGAACATTGTGCATATTAATCACAAGATCGCACGGGGACTTTCAATGGGCTCTGCAAGTCATGCGTTGGGCACTTCCCGCTGTGCTGAAATTGACGCGGAAGAAGCCGCATTTAGTTCCGTGGCTTTGGTGCTATGCGGAATCATAACCGCAGTTCTGGCACCGTATGTTTTCAAAATAGTCATGTTTCTCGTACCCTGGCTACTGAATAGATAATCCAGAGGTTATTATTTATGCATATTTCAGCTTCTGTTATCGACACTATTGTGGAATGGATTAATGAGAATTTACATCGAAAGCTATCTATTGAAGAAATTTCAATTCATTCAGGCTATTCAAAATGGCATATCCAGAGGTTATTTTTTCATTACAAGGGAGAAAACCTGGCAAGTTATATCAGAAGAAGGAAAATGGAGCTTGCGGTTCTGCAGTTAACCCACACTGATGCCTGTATCTACGAAGTTGCTCTGACTTGTGGGTATGATTCTCAGCAAACGTTTACCCGCGTATTTTCTCGTACCTTTGGGCTATCGCCCGGTGCCTGGCGTAAAGAGAGAAGAAAATCTATGGCAGACTGTTTGCGTCAGGTCGGAACCCAACATTATTATTGATACTGATACTATTAAGTATAACAGGATATTTAATCATGCCTATCTGGATGGTCGTAAGAAAATGCATTTTATACTCATTAAGTATAATTGGCTGTGGATATATAGAGTATGTTTTTATTTTTAATCATTACTGGTAGGTGCGTTATTCTGGGTATTGTAAGTTTTTAAATGTAATCTGGTTACTTCGAGCCGGTGAGGGATATGTCATGCCTGCTATCATTATGAAATATATACGTGCATTTGTCATAATTTATGTTTGTCTCTATCTGGGTTTATTTATAGCCCCGATATTACCAGTGGCTATTCCAGGCAGTATTCTGGGGTTGATTATTTTGTTCGTTCTTCTTTCATTTCAGATAATCCCTGAAAGGTGGGTTAATCCGGGATGTACTCTTCTTGTTCGTTATATGGCATTGTTATTTGTTCCGATTGGCGCAGGCGTTATACAATATACGGGTTTACTGCGAGCACAGTTTGGTCTGATTTTTGTTTCCTGTCTGGGAAGTACCATCATCGTGATGGTTGTTGTGAGCTATACGTCGCATCTGGTGCATAATAAACCTCATGCCAAAGGGAAGTCATGACTGATGTGTCGGGTATAATTAAATGTATCCTTAGCCGATGTTTTAATTTTCAGATAATGGTATAGAAATTATACTGTTAACAGGGTTTATCAGATAAATTCAATGACTAATCACTGGAGATGTTATGAATAATTCCAGGCCTGACATAAATCATCAACAAAAAATGGCTGATACAGAGCGTTTTTTATGGTGTGCGCTTATAGCGCTGCATCTGTCACGTATTGATGGAAAAACTCCCTCACCACTAATGGAGCATATTTTTCTGCAAAACTGGCTTGTTACCGCTAAAAAACAAAGACGTTTCCCTCAGACTGTTGCAAAAGACATTGACTACCTTATACAACTTAGCAGAGATCTGGGGCCATCAGCGAAGTTAGGCCAACGTTTAGACATACTGTGGAAAACCAGTATTATCAGGCCACAGGAGGGTTCTCCACTCTCACGATTGACACGAGTGATCCGGATACTTAAATGTCAGGGGTGGTCAGATATCACGCTGAAACAACGAAGCTGGACAGCTGTTAAGCATGTGGACATCAATACTGAAGCGCCGGCTATTTTTATCCTGGGAATTGATTTGGTTGAGTGTTTTTCAGATGCTGGCGATCTGACTAAATCAATGGATATCCTGTCAACGGGTGATGCGGACATATTATTCAATGCATTCAAAACCGAAGGTTTAACTATAAAAATGCATCCAAAAAAACAGTCTTACTTTACCATCGAAAATTAATTCATCAAAAGCAGACTGTTCGCATCCCGACGCCAGCCAGTACGGGTTGATCTGCCACGTGAGTCTCAGATCTGCCTGATGGCGTTATAAATACAGCAGATGGAGCAGGCGTAAACTCCCCTGGATGCCCATCCCGCCCCCGACAGCGTCGTCGGGCTACGTTGCGAAGTGCGCCGCAATCTTTTTAATATGTCCCGTTCAGCAGTAACCCGCTTTCATTCCTTCTGGAGTCGGTGGAGCTTGCTTTACCGGGTAAATTTACACCGCCAGCTCTCTTTTTCTTCGCCTTATCACCACCGCCAGAACATACCCGTCCACCAGATGAGTTTCCCGTGCTTCCCCGCGTTTTTTTGTGCGCATCCGGCATGACAACTCCTGAGCCCCCCGATGTCGTTCGGTAAAAAAAGACCCGGCAGACTAGCGGTATAGAACTTTAACTCCCGCGGTTCCGTTCGGAAAACCGAACATGATATCCGTGTTTTTCCGGTTAACCGGAATGTCTGACACCGAAAATTTAATCTAATCGTTATTTATCAATGAGTTAATTATTATTAAATAGTGGCGCGCGCAATTCAATATCACTGGTGCGATGAACGTTTCATTCATCAATAGACAATGATTTAATTTGGAGAGTTGAATATGACTGTGCTGCAGAACTCCATCCTGAAAGGGGGTGAATTATTAAAAAATCCAGGCCTGAATAAAGGCACGGCTTTCACCCAATCAGAACGTCGTACCTGTGGTTTAGAAGGGCTGTTGCCATCAAATGTTGAAACGCTGGATTTGCAGGTCAGACGCGCATTGTTAAACGTGGAGAAAAAAGCAAACGATCTTGAGCGCTACAGTTATTTACAGGATCTGGAAGAACGTAATGAGGTGGTGTTTTATAAAACGATTATGTCGGATCCGAAACGCTTTATCCCTGTTCTTTATGATCCGGTGGTTGCGGATGCCTGTCTGGAATTCGGCCACATTTATCGCCGCCCCCGCGGAATGTACATTACTCACCATATGCAGGGGCGTATCGCGGAAGTATTGCGCAACTGGCCTGTAAAAGATGTGCGCTTTATCTGCGTCACTACCGGTGGGCGTATTCTGGGGCTGGGCGATATCGGTGCCAACGGTATGGGCATTCCTATTGGCAAACTCCAGCTTTACACCGCTTGCGCAGGTGTCCCGCCGGAATGCCTGTTGCCTGTGCTGTTCGACATCGGCACCACGAACAAGGCACTGCTGAACGATCCGATGTATCTCGGCTTGCATGAGGAGCCGATCAGCACGAGTAAGCTGGATGAACTGACCGCAGAGTTTGTCGAGGCGGTACAGGAAGTCTTCCCGGAATGCTGCATTCATTTTGAAGACTGGAAGGGCACTGATGCTATTCGCTATCTCGACCGCTATAAAGATGAGGTGCTCTGCTACAACGATGATATTCAGGGAACAGTGAGCATCGCGCTGGCTGGTATTTCCGCAGCACTGAATATCACCGGCGGCAAGCTGGTCGATCAGCGCGTTCTGTTCCTCGGCGCGGGGTCAGCCGGGCTGGGCATCGCCAAACTGATTGTCAAAGAGATGGCAACAGAGGGGTTGAGCGAGGAAGAAGCCGTTAAGCACATCCGCTTAATGGATATCAATGGGCTCATCAACCAGAAACGTGAGGACCTCAGCCCTGCGCAGTTGCGCTATGCGCATGATGAGCCTGCAACTAACGACCTGGTTGAAATGATTGAACGCTTCAAACCCACCATTTTGGACCCTGTAAATAATTCTGTGTAATTGCCATCCGATTAAAGGTGGTCGCTCAGGC
>NZ_PIBO01000108.1:0-371 GCF_002806725.1 Raoultella sp. T31 | reverse complement strand
CCTGCCAGCTCCAGGAAACTACCTGTCACATAAGAGGCTTTGTCGCTCAGCAGCCAGGCGATGGCCTGTGCGACCTCCTCCGGCTGCTCGCCGCGCTGCATCGGCAGCCCCGCTTTCACCCGATCCACGCGCCCGGGCTCGCCGCCCGACGCGTGCATCCCGGTGTAGATAAAGCCGGGACGCACGCCGTTGACGCGAATCCCCTGCGCCGCCACTTCCAGCGACAGCGGTTGTAGCCCGGATAAGGCGTAGCCGCCATCCGGGTTCGCACATCTTATTTGCCACCTGCCAGCTCCAGGAAACTACCTGTCACATAAGAGGCTTTGTCGCTCAGCAGCCAGGCGATGGCCTGTGCGACCTCCTCCGGCTGC
>NZ_PIBO01000107.1:0-404 GCF_002806725.1 Raoultella sp. T31 | reverse complement strand
TGCGCTTACCGGGGCTACGGTCAGAGGTAGTTCGGGTGAGACGTTGACGCCGCGACCCGGTATTTCCCCGGTGGCGCTGCGCTTACCGGGGCTACGGTCAGAGGTAGTCCGGGTGAGGCGTTGACGCCGTAACCCGGGATTTCCCCGGTGGCGCTGCGCTTACCGGGGCTACGGTCAGAAGTAGCCCGGGTGAGGCGTTGACGCCGTAACCCGGGATTTCCCCGGTGGCGCTGCGCTTACCGGGGCTACGGTCAGAAGTAGCCCCGGTGAGGCGTTGATGCCGCGACCCGGTATTTCCCCGGTGGCTTGATGCGTACCGGGGCTACGGTCAGAGGTAGTTCGGGTGAGGCGTTGACACCGCGACCCGGGGTTTCCCCGGTGGCGCTGCGCTTACCGGGGCTACG
>NZ_PIBO01000106.1:0-407 GCF_002806725.1 Raoultella sp. T31 | reverse complement strand
GCCTGGCAGGGCGGCCTGCTGTTGAGCCACACCAACGACAGCGGCGTGAACAAAGTGATTCTGCGCTATTCCGATAATGCCGATAACAGCGTGTACGACAAAACGGACGGGTTGACGACGGTTTACGCCAGCTTCGAGGGGCTATACAAGTTCACTCAGCAGGCGCAGGTCGAGTATCTGCTGGCCTTCCACAACTATGACAACAGCAAGGACAACACCGACAACCGGAAGAACTACGGCGCCATCGTGCGTCCGATGTACTTCTGGAATGACGTGCATTCGACCTGGCTGGAAGCGGGCTACCAGCGCGTTGACTACGATCGGGGCGGGGATAACCACGGCTGGAAACTGACGCTGTCGCAGAACATCGCCATCGGCATGGGGCCGGAGTTCCGTCCGATGCTGCG
>NZ_PIBO01000105.1:0-420 GCF_002806725.1 Raoultella sp. T31 | reverse complement strand
TCCACCGTGTACGCTTAGTCGCTTAACCTCACAACCCGAAACTGTTTCGTAAAACGCTTCGCGTTGCGAAAATTTGAGAGACTCGAACACACCGCTTGCCTGTTCTTATTACGGAGAACAGACACAGTGTGTCGTTTCAATTTTCAGCTTGATCCAGATTTTTAAAGAGCAAATATCTCAAACGTGATTCCTGAGAATCAGTTTTGAGATATGGAGGTCGGCGACTTTCACTCACGAACCAGCAAGTGGCGTCCCCTAGGGGATTCGAACCCCTGTTACCGCCGTGAAAGGGCGGTGTCCTGGGCCTCTAGACGAAGGGGACACTGAAGTCTCAATCGCAAGACGCCTTGCTTTTTACTTTTCATCAGACAATCTGTGTGAGCACTACAAAGGCAGGTTCTTCAGGTAAGGAGGTGATCC
>NZ_PIBO01000104.1:0-438 GCF_002806725.1 Raoultella sp. T31 | reverse complement strand
CCTGTTAAATTGCCCGACGGCGCTGCGCTTGTACGGGCCTACGGAGTTTGCGCAAATCTTCGAGGTGACAGGTTTTGTAGGCCGGGTCAGGCGCCGCCGCCACCCGGCAAAACGCGGGCACCGTATGCACAACCGGCCTGTCATGGGTCTCAGGTGCGCTTCAGGAGAGCGCTCTGGATGGTCAACGGAGCACGCCTGTTAAATTGCCCGACGGCGCTGCGCTTGTACGGGCCTACGGAGTTTGCGCAAATCTTCGAGGTGACAGGTTTTGTAGGCCGGGTCAGGCGCCGCCGCCACCCGGCAAAACGCGGGCACCGTATGCACAACCGGCCTGTCATGGGTCTCAGGTGCGCTTCAGGAGAGCGCTCTGGATGGTCAACGGAGCACGCCTGTTAAATTGCCCGACGGCGCTGCGCTTGTACGGGCCTACGGAGTTTG
>NZ_PIBO01000103.1:0-454 GCF_002806725.1 Raoultella sp. T31 | reverse complement strand
CTCCTTACCTGAAGAACCTGCCTTTGTAGTGCTCACACAGATTGTCTGATGAAAAAGTAGCAGTAAAAATCTCTGCAGGCTTGTAGCTCAGGTGGTTAGAGCGCACCCCTGATAAGGGTGAGGTCGGTGGTTCAAGTCCACTCAGGCCTACCAAATTCATCCTGAATACTGCGTTGTGAAACGACTCGCATACTTCAGTATGCTTCGCCCTTCCACGCCTTGTCTCAGTATGAATTACCGGTAAACAGAGAAAGTCTTACGATGGGGTTATAGCTCAGCTGGGAGAGCGCCTGCCTTGCACGCAGGAGGTCTGCGGTTCGATCCCGCATAGCTCCACCATCCTTTACTGCTGTACAACAAGAAAACTTCAGAGTGTACCTGAAAAGGTATGCTGCGAAGTTTTGCTCTTTAAAAATCTGGATCAAGCTGAAAATTGAAACGACACACATGTTAT
>NZ_PIBO01000102.1:0-461 GCF_002806725.1 Raoultella sp. T31 | reverse complement strand
GGCACGGTATGGGACGTGTCCGCAGTGAAGGCGATGCTGCTGACGGGAACGGAGGCGGCGCAGAGCCTGCAGGCCTACCGGGAGGGGAGTGAGATCCACGCCGGAGGCGGGAATGACGTGCTGACCGGGGACAATGGCAACGATGCGCTGTACGGTGAGGCGGGGGACGATACCCTCGACGGCGGCTTCGGCAACGACCTGCTCCATGGCGGAACGGGAAAAGACACCCTGAAAGGCGGCAGCGGTAACGATATTTACCTCTTTAACGCCGGAGACGGGCAGGACACGATTATCGAGAGCGGCGGAACGGACACGCTGCGGCTCGGGGAGGGGCTGCTGGCGGAGCAGACAGTGCTCTCCCGGCAGCGGGTACAGGGCTATGACAGCCTGGTGCTCAGCTTCCGCGACCGGGCGGACAGCGTGATTATCCAGGGGTTCTTCAGTCTGGACTACTATCAGGT
>NZ_PIBO01000101.1:0-476 GCF_002806725.1 Raoultella sp. T31 | reverse complement strand
CCGCAATCTTGTGCCTGGTAGCCCGGGTAAGGCGTTACGCCGCAACCCGGGAAACCTTGTCGCCATTCGGCACCGCCCCGGCTCGCGCTGCGCTTAGCCGGGCTACCGGTTCACCGCCGTCTGCGGGCCCCTGGCCCGGTTAAGGCACATTGCGCCGCAATCTTGTGCCTGGTAGCCCGGGTAAGGCGTTACGCCGCAACCCGGGAAACCTTGTCGTCATTCGGCACCGCCCCCGGCTCGCGCGGCGCTTAGCCGGGCTACCGGTTCACCGCTGTCTGCGGGCCGCTGGCCCGGTTAAGGCACATTACACCGCAATCTTGTGCCTGGTAGCCCGGGTAAGGCGTTACGCCGCAACCCGGGAAACCTTGTCGTCATTCGGCACCGCCCCCGGCTCGCGCTGCGCTTAGCCGGGCTACCGGTTCACCGCCGTCTGCGGGCCGCTGGCCCGGTTAAGGCACATTACACCGCAATCTTGT
>NZ_PIBO01000100.1:0-491 GCF_002806725.1 Raoultella sp. T31 | reverse complement strand
GCGCGACCGGGGGAATTTCCGGGCGCGGCGGGCTCCCCAGTGGCGGGAACCCCCGGATGGTGGGCCCCCCCGGATAGCGGCGCGAGCGCCTTATCCGGGCTACCCTCCATGTAGCCCCGGTAAGCGCAGCGCCACCGGGGGAATTTCCGGGCGCGGTGGGTCCCCCGGTGGTGGGAACCCCCGGATAGCGGCGCGAGCGCCTTATCCGGGCTACCCGTCTCATGTAGCCCCGGTAAGCGCAGCGCGACCGGGGGAATTTCCGGGCGCGGCGGGCTCCCCAGTGGCGGGAACCCCCGGATGGTGGGCCCCCCCGGATAGCGGCGCGAGCGCCTTATCCGGGCTACCCTCCATGTAGCCCCGGTAAGCGCAGCGCCACCGGGGGAATTTCCGGGCGCGGTGGGTCCCCCGGTGGTGGGAACCCCCGGATGGCGGCGCGAGCGCCTTATCCGGGCTACCCGTCTCATGTAGCCCCGGTAAGCGCAGCGCGACCG
>NZ_PIBO01000099.1:0-518 GCF_002806725.1 Raoultella sp. T31 | reverse complement strand
CCCTGATGCATCCGTAGCTCAGCTGGATAGAGTACTCGGCTACGAACCGAGCGGTCGGAGGTTCGAATCCTCCCGGATGCACCATCTTCTCCGAGATAACAGCAAGACTGTTGTTTCATGGTCTGCGAAATTATCGCCAGCACCAGGGAGGATAACGTTGCGTAAGCAACGGCCCGTAGGGCGAGCGAAGTGAGTCATCCTCCCGGATGCACCATCTTCTCCGAGATAACGACGAAAGTGTTATTTCATGGTCTGCGAAACAATCGCCAGCACCAGAGAAGAAAATGTAGTAAAGCAGTTCCCCTGATGCATCCGTAGCTCAGCTGGATAGAGTACTCGGCTACGAACCGAGCGGTCGGAGGTTCGAATCCTCCCGGATGCACCATCTTCTCCGAGATAACAGCAAGACTGTTGTTTCATGGTCTGCGAAATTATCGCCAGCACCAGGGAGGATAACGTTGCGTAAGCAACGGCCCGTAGGGCGAGCGAAGTGAGTCATCCTCCCGGATGCACCATCT